>DAIDJI010000342.1 GCA_027451455.1 Planctomycetales bacterium
GCCTTTCTCGGCTGGACGGTCCAGCCCGAGTACTGGGATGAGCAGCCCTTTATCCTGGTCGATTACCTGCCGCTTCGCCGCGCCCTGGTGGCGGGGACGCTTGCGACCCGGGCCGGGGTGATTGCCGGCAAGTCGAGCACCCCCGAGGCCGAGAAGTCGAGTCTCCGGATGATCGCCACCGATCCCGAGCCGACGGCCTCCGCGCTTTCGCTCTATCTCCGCGGCTCGAAGCTGCCGGCCGAGGACCGCGAGAGCCTCGCGGAACTGGCCGCGAAGCTGACCGAGGAGCACAAGTGGCTTGCTCCTCGCGAGCTCCGGGAGGCGACCATCATCGGCTCGCGCGGGACACCGACGCCCTTCATGGAGTGGGCCTCCGCCGCCGGCGAGAAGCTGGAGCGTTTCGAGGAGGATCCCCATTCGGCCGATCGTCCGAGCGAGCTCGAGCGGCGCGGGGTTGAAGCAGCTCGTCGGCTGATGACCTACACCGCCTACAGCGGCGACCGGATGTCGACGGCCGGCGTGATCCTGATCGAGCCCCGGCCGATCGACGCGAAGTACCTGGCCTTCACGGCGGAGACGATCAAGGTCGTTCGCGGGAAGGAGAGCATCGAGGGCCTCTCGCCGATGCAGCTTGATGCCCTCAAGGCCCTCGACACTTACTGGAACCTGATTCCACGCGACGACCACAAGACCCCCGGCGAGGATGCAAAGGCCGACGAGAAGTTCTCGGACTGGCTTCGCGACAGTTCGACATGGGTTCCGCTGAAGACGATCCTCAAGGAGAAGCCCGAGGTCCTGGCTTCGGCCGGCTACCGCGACGACCTCGTTCACGGATTTGTCGACGCTTATCGGAAGCTGGAGCGGGCCGAGCTCGACGCGCCCGGGCACGCCGACCCGGGTACGGCTGAGGGTTTCCTCAGCGCGTCTCGGTCGCTCGGCGAGGCGGCCTCGAAGAGCTACCCGACCGTCGCACGGATCGAGCGCGAGACGAAGTTCAACTCGCTCGAGCTGTTCTCCAGGTACGCCCCGATAGGCTACGGCGCGGGGCTGCTGTTCCTGGTCCTCAGCCTGGCGATGCTCTCGACCTCGATCGAGGGCTCGTGGGTCCACAAGGTCGGCAAAGTGACGTACTGGCTCGGGATGGCGGAGCTCGCGACCGGGATCGCGACCGAGGTCTATGGCTTCTTCCTCCGAATCCAAATCTCGGGCTGGGCCCCCGTGACGAACATGTACGAGACGGTGATCTGGGTTGCCCTGGTGGCCGCCGTGCTCTCGCTGATCTTCGAGTTGATCTATCGACAGGTTTACATGGGTCTCTCGGGTGCGGCGGTCGCGATGCTCGGGACGATCACCGCGGCGAACGTCCCGCTGCTCGATCCGAGCATCAAGGGGCTGCAACCCGTCCTGCGGAGCAACCTCTGGCTGACGATTCACGTGCTGACGGAGGTCTCCAGCTACGCGGCCTTCGCCCTGGCCTGGATGCTCGGCCTGATTGCGACGGTCCACTACCTGACTGCGACCTATCGGCGATCGCCGAAGCTTGGCGAGCTCGTCCTGCCGATGGTTCCGGGCCTGATCCTGCTGACATCGGGCGCAGCGGGCGTTGCCGCGGCCGACGGCCGATTCGGCACCGACTGGATGATGTCGAACCGACTCTTGTATGTATTTGCTTTCATGGGATTCCTCGGCGAGGCTCTGACGCTGGCCGCCGTTCTGGCGGTCGCGGGCGAGTTGATTGGCCGGGCTGCCTTCGGCGGTGGGACTCATGACGACGGTGACTCCGAGCTGCCGACCTCGCACGTGACGCCCGCCGGCCCGGTTGGTGTGAAGCCGACCGTGGCCGAGATCCGGGCGCTCGAGTCGGCCAACCGGATCAAGCTCGACGCCCGGGGCGAGGCGATGCAGCGGACCGCCTCGCGGATCAAGCCGCTCTCCAACTTCATCTACCGGACGATGCAGGTGGGGGTGCTTCTGATCGCGGCCGGGACGATCCTCGGCGGCGTCTGGGCCGATTACTCGTGGGGCCGGTTCTGGGGCTGGGACCCGAAGGAGGTCTGGGCCCTGATCACGTTGCTCGTCTACCTGATCCCGCTCCACGGCCGGTTCGCCGGATGGGTGAACACGTTCTGGCTCGTTTTTGCGTCGGTCTTCTGCTTCCTCTCGGTGGTGATGGCCTGGTACGGGGTGAACTTCCTGCTGGGGGTTGGGCTGCACTCGTACGGGTTCGTCGAGGGAGGGTCGCAGGGGGCGATGGGGCTGATCGTCTTCGGGATGCTGGCCTTCCCGATGGGAGCGGCCTGGCGTCGGGCCCTCGGTTACCGCCCGATGTTCTGATCGGGCGATCGACGCATGAATGAACAACCTCCGATTGTTTGGATCAACGCTGTCGGGCTGACACCGAGGTTGCTTCCCCAGGCGCCTCGGTTGAGCGCCCTCGCCCGGACGGGCTGGATGCGAACGCTCGAGGAGGTCGTCCCGGCCGTCACCTGCACGGCACAGGCGACCTTCCTCACCGGGCTCCCGCCCCAGGGGCACGGGATCGTCGGCAACGGCTGGCTGTTCCGGGAGACGGGCGAGGTTCGGTTCTGGCAGCAGTCCAACGCGCTGCTCCAGGCCGAGCCGATCTACAGGACTGCGAGGCGGATCGCCGCCGAGCGAGGCCGATCGTTCCGCACCGCCAAGCTGTTCTGGTGGTTCAACCAGGGCGCCGACGTGGATCTGAGCGTCACGCCCAAACCCTACTATGGAGCCGATGGCAACAAGGTCTTCGGGATCACGGGAACGCCCGAGGGCCTCTGCGACCGCCTGGAATCGAAGCTTGGCCGGTTCCCGTTCCACACTTTCTGGGGTCCGAGTGCCGGCCTGCCTTGCACCGACTGGATCGCGAGGGCCTCGGCGGAGGTTCTCCGATCGGAACGGCCGGACCTGACGCTTGTCTACCTGCCCCACCTCGACTACGACCCACAGCGGTTCGGTCCCTCGGGCACTGAGATGCCCCGGCTCGTCCGCGAGCTGGACGACGCCTGTGCTCCTCTGCTCGACGCAGCGCGTGAGGCCGGCGCCCGGGTGTGGGTCGTTAGCGAGTATGGGCATGTGGATGTGAAGCGTGCCATCTACCTGAATCGGATCCTCCGGGGAGTTGGGCTTCTCACCGCGCGGCCGGGGCCATTTGGCGAGGTGCTCGACACGTTTGGGAGCCGGGCGTTCGCGGTCTGCGATCATCAGGTCGCGCATATTTATTGCCGCTCCCGATCCGACCGTGAGGAGGCCCGATCGCTGCTGGCCGCGACTTCCGGTGTGGCCCAGGTGCTGGCGGGGGAGGAGCGGGCCGAGATCGGGCTGGATCATCCCCGCTCGGGCGAGCTGGTGGTACTCTCCGATCCCGACGCCTGGTTTGCCTATCCGTACTGGATCGACGATCGCGAGGCTCCCGATTTTGCCCGGACGGTGGACATCCACCGGAAGCCGGGTTACGACCCCTGCGAGCTTTTCTTCGACCCGAAACTGGCCTGGCCGAAGGGGCGGGCGATTCGCCGGCTCATCCAGAAGAAGCTGGGCTTCCGGACGCTCTTCGACGTGATCCCGCTCGACGCCGGGCTGGTTCGAGGGAGCCACGGCCTTCAGGCCGAACGCGACGAGGACCGGGCACTCCTGATCGCCGATGGCCCGCCGCCCATGCCAGGCCCGATCCCGATGACCGAGGTACACGGGATCCTGCTGCGGGCGATCGCCGGAGCTTGAGGCGGCCGAGAGATTGCGAGGCGTTGGGGAAGGCTCCGTCTGGTCGCTTGCCGAAACTCCGGCGGAGACGCCACAATCAAGGTGAGTGAGCCGAAACGCTTCGGTCCCGGACGTGAGGGCCTGTTCATGTCGCGCCCGTGGGGAATGCTGGCGAGTGTCGTCGCGTCGATGCTGGCGGTCGCTACGTGGTGGGGGCCCGCCCAGGCTGGCGTCACCAGTGAGCAGGTTGAGAACGCCATCCGGCAGGGGGTGCGGTTCCTCAAGGATCAGCAGCAGCCTGACGGGTCGTGGACCGATGCTGATGAACAGATGAAGACGGGGACCACGAGTCTGGTGACCCTCGCCCTGATCACGGCCGGCGAGCGCGTCGACTCGCCGACGATTCAAAGGTCGCTGGCGTACCTCCGTGGGTTCGGAGCGCAGCAGCTTCGGAATACCTACGCGATCGGCCTCCAGACGATGGTTTACGCCGCCGCCGAGCCCGAGCGCGACAAGGTCCGGATGCTGGCGAACGTCGACTGGCTCCAGCAGGCCCAGCTCAAGCCCGGCGACCGGGCCCCCTGGCCGGGAACCTGGACCTATTCTGAGAACAAGATCCACCAGGGCGATCACTCGAACACCCAATATGCGCTTCTGGGCCTCAATGCCGCGAGCGAGGTCGGCATCGAGGTCGACCCGTCCGTCTGGGCCCTCTCTCGGGCTCACTTCGAGCGATTTCAGTTCCGCGACGGCGGCTGGTCGTACACGCCCCGCAACCAGCCGGCGACCGGGAGCATGACCTGCGCAGGGATATCCAGCCTGATCATCAGTGGATCGCGGCGATACGTCGGGCAGGAATTTCTCCAGGGAGAGACGATCCACGACTGCGGCAAGGGCGCCTTCAACGCTCCACTCGCCCGCGGGGTCGACTGGCTCGCCGAGCACTTCCAGGTCGGTCAGAACTTCGGTCAAGGACAGGTCTGGAAGTATTACTACCTTTATGGAATGGAGCGGGCCGGTCGGCTGGCGGGCGTCCGATATTTTGGCCGGCACGACTGGTATCGAGAGGGGGCCGAGGAACTGGTTCACGACCAGAACCCGCTCTCCGGTTTCTGGCGGGGTGCGACCCATGAGAATGAGCTGGTCGCGACGAGCTTCGCCCTTTTGTTTCTCGCCAAGGGGCGGGCGCCCGTCCTGATCAACAAGCTCCGGCATGGGCCGGTTGGTGACTGGAACAACGATCCGGACGATGTTCGCAACCTGGTCGGCGCTGTCTCGAAGGATTGGAAGACCCTGCTGACCTGGCAGATCATTGATCCGGAACAGGCGTCGGTCGCCGATTTGCTCCAGGCGCCGATCCTCTTCTTCAACGGCCACCGGGTGCCCGTTTTCAGTGAGGCGGCGAAGAGTAACATTCGTGAGTATGTGAATCAGGGCGGCTTTCTTTTTGCCGACGCCTGCTGCGGCGAGAAGGAATTTGACCTGGGCTTCCGCCGGCTGATCGAGGAGCTTTTTCCGCCGCCGGATTACCAGCTTCGTCCGCTCCCGCCGGAGCATCCGGTCTGGCGGGCCCGGTTCGCACTCTCGCCGGAGAGCCACCCACTCTGGGGAATTGAGCACGGCTGCCGGACCGTCGCGATCTACTCGCCCGGCGACCTTTCCTGTTACTGGAACCAGTCCGAGCGGAGTCCGGCGAACACGGGGGTGGTTCGGGCTCGGATGATCGGGCAGAACGTGATCGATTACGCGACCGGGCGCGAGCTGCCTCCCGACAAGCTGGCCGCACGCGAGGTCCACGATTTTCGGAATGCTCCGCCACCGCGACGAGGGGCCTTGCGGATCGCCAAGCTGATGCACGCCGGCGACTGGAACATCGCCCCGCAGGCGATCCCCAACCTGATGGACGCCCTCCGGCAGGAGCCGTTCCGCTACGATGTTGTTCTGACGCAGAAAGATCTCTTTCCACGTGATCCCGGATTGATCTATTACCCGTTGATCTACATCCACGGGCGGGGTGGGCTTTCGTTTCCGAGGGAAGATCTCGATGCCCTTCGGCGCCATCTCGACCCAGGCGGTGGGACGCTCTTCGCCGACGCGGCCTGCGGGAGTCCGGCGTTCGACGCGGCCTTCCGCCGGTTCATTGCCGATCTGCTTCCCAATCACAAGCTTGAAGCGATCCCGCGCGACGATGAACTGTACACCGCCCGGTCCGGCTTCGACCTGAGCCAGTCGCAGTACACCAAGGCGGCTGGTGGCGGCAAGGGCTTCCCGCAGCTTGAAGGCGTGAAGATCGACGGGCACTGGGCCGTGATCTACTCCCGGCTCGACCTCGGCTGTGCCCTTGAACGGCACTCGGGGATTGATTGCAAGGGATACACGTATGAGAGCGCGGTTCGCATCGCGGGGAACATCGTGATCTACTCGACGTTCCCCTGATGGGGAAATCGCGCTGAGGGATCGCTTGCCGGGACGATGCGATCGCGCGAGGAGCATCTTCGATCGACCTCCACGGATGTCTTCATCGACACGGCGCTGCGTCGCGGCGGAGTGGGGACGACGATCGAGGCCGGGGGTTAGCCCAGCTCGTT
>DAIDJI010000343.1 GCA_027451455.1 Planctomycetales bacterium
CCGGTAGCGGATCGACGGGTCGGTCTCGGCCGTGTCGGTCGGGCGGACGACGGGCGGCTCGGCCCCGACGTCGGTGTCGCGGAGCAGGACAAGCGGCACCGAGCCGATGGTGGCGCCCGGGGTCCCGAGCACGCCCGCCGGGCGGCCCAGGTCGATCGTGGCGCCGACCTCGCCGGCGCGAGAGAGAGTCATCGACCCGCCGTCGAGCCCCTGGCGGAGCAGGCAGCGGGGGCAGTGGCCGCCGGGAAAGTCGGCCGGTCGATCGGCCCCGCAGTTCGGGCAGCGGTCGGGCGCGGAGATGGCCATGATCGAGGTCCTCCCGGTCGGGCGGTGCGTTGTCCACCCCTAGAGTAACGGAATTGGCGCCGGACCCGACGCGATCGGCCGAATTTTCCCGATCAGCCGCCCAGGGCGGCGAGAAGCTCGCGCAGCTCCTCGTCGACGGCCGCGTCGTCCGGGTCCTCCAGCGTCTCGGCGACCTGCTCGCGGAGGACGTCCCGGTAGCGGCGGCGGAGCCGCTGGACGGCGGCCTGCACGGCTCCCTCGGTCGTGCCGAGCCGAGCCGCGATCGTCGCACGGGGGACCGACCTCGGCCCCTCGCTCAACACGACCTGGAGGGCCTCGAACTGGGCGGTGCGGCCGGCCTCGGCGTACTCGCGGGCCAGCCGCTCCAGCACGCCGTCGAGCAGCCGCAGGGCCCAGGCGCGGTCGAAGAGGCGGTCGGGGGTCAGGCCGGGATCGGCCGGCTCGCGAAGGTAGCGGCCCTCGGCGTTCCGGGCGTCGATCGAGACCGGCGCCTCACCGCCCCCGCGCTTCAGCGCTCGGCCTCGCTCCGCCTGGTGCGCGAGGAAATAGCCGCAATCGGCACGCAGGAAGGCGCGGAAGCGGCCCTTGCGTCGGTCGGCACGGGCGACCAGGCCCGTCTCGAACAGCCGGACGAAGTAGGCCTGGGTCAGGTCGGCGGCCTCGTCGGGCGAGCGGCCCGCTCGGCGGATGACGGCATACAGCGGATACCAGTACGCCCGGCAGAGGCCCTCCAGCGCCTCGCGCGCTCCCGGCTCGGCCGGGTCGCCGGCGGCGGCCACCCGGCTCCATCGGGTCGTCGGGAACGGAGATCTCGAGGAAGGGCCGGCCTCGGCCTCCGACATGAGGGACCTCATCGATGGCTCGCGGCCGAACGGGCCCGCGGTGACCTCCCGCCCGGCCGTTCCACCAATTCTACGGCCTCTCGGCCCGGTATCCAGTCCTCTCGATGCTATGAATCGGTCGGGCCGCTCCGGCCTCGGTCGACCCACCTCGCTTTGACTTGCCCCGATGGCGAGAAGTATATTAACCCACGAGGGTGGGCTTTGACGACCGTCTCGCTCGTCGGCTGGCGGCGGAGTTTGGTGTCGCAAGGAAATCGCCCTCAAGGAGTTCCGTTGATGCTCTCGCGATCTTCCGCGGTGATCCTCTCGTTGACCTCGATGAGCGTCGGGATTCTGCTGGGGATCGTGCTGTCCAACGGCGGCCCGACGGTCTCCGCCCAGGTCGCGACCCCCGCCCGGGGCGAATCGTCGAAGACCACGGCCGCTCCGACGGCACCTACCCCGGCGCCGGCCGTCCGACGGAATGACGAGGCGGTGTACGACGCCCTGACCCGGCATTATGAGGAGTCGTTCCAGCGGATCGATCGAACGTTCGAGCTGGTCGCGCGGGCGGTCGCGCCCACGGTTGTCCACATCGTGGCGCAAAAGAACGTCCGAATGGACGAGGGGCGTCGGAACCGCCAGTTCGAGGAGACGGGCTCCGGCGTGATCGTCCGGAGCGAGAGACAGCCCGGGCTCTTCGTTCTGACGAACCACCACGTGGTTGACAACGCGAAGCCGGCCCGGATTCGGATCTTCCTCCGCGACGGTCGATCGCTGCTGCCGGCGAAGGTCTGGAGCGACGCGATGGCCGATATCGCCGTGATGAAGCTGGAGCGAGACGACCTGCCGGCCGCCCGAATGGGAAACAGTGACGAGGCGGTTGTTGGATCCTGGGTGATGGCCCTGGGAAGTCCGTTCGGGCTCACGCACTCGGTGAGCCAGGGGATCATCAGTGCCCGGGGCCGGCACATGGAGGAGCTTGACGACGTCAAGAACCAGGATTTCCTCCAGACCGACGCCGCGATCAATCCGGGGAACTCGGGCGGTCCGCTGGTCAACATGAAGGGGGAGCTGATCGGGATCAACAACTCCATTGCCTCCAATGGCGGTGGGAACGAGGGAGTGGGGTTCAGCATTCCGATCAACCTGGCCCGATGGATCATGAACGAGCTGATTGTGAACGGCCGGGTCAATCGCGGCGCGCTTGGGGTGGAGCTGGACGAGTTCACGGCCGACGATGCCTCGAAACTGGGGATCGATCGGCCGCGGGGGGCACGGATTCGGGAAGTTCGGGACGGTTCGCCGGCGGCTCGAGCGGGGCTCCGCGGCGGCGATGTCGTCCTGCGGTTCGGCGGAGTGGATATCATCGATCTGAACCACCTGATCAACACGGTGTCGATGTCTCCGATCGGTCGTCCGGCGGAGGTCATCGTCTGGCGAGAAGGACGCGAGCAGACCTTCCGGGTGACGGTCGCCGAGCGGGACCACACTTTCCCGATCCTCGCGGGCGAGCCAGCCCTGACGCATGAGAAGGATCCCACCGGCCTGCTCCGACGCCCGGATCGTCCCGCCGCGGGGAGTAGCCGGTCGATGGGCCTGGAGCTGGCGACCCTCACGCCCGAGCTGGCTGCCCGGCTCGACCTCCCCGAGCGGAACTGGCACGGTGTGGTGGTGATGCAAATCGAGCCGACCAGCCCGTTCCAGCCGGTACTTCAGCCCCGCGATGTGATCTCGTCGATCGACAACCAGGCGATCCGGTCGGCCGAGCAGGCGGCGGCGATCCTCGACCAGCGCGGCGGGCAGGGGGGGCTGACGATTGGGTTCGACCGGCCGATCGAGGGGCAATTCCAGCCGCACACCTTCCGGATGCGATGACCCGATGGACGCCGCGACGACCCTCCTCGCGACCCTCGCCTCGGGCGGGTCGCTGAACCCCGATGAAGCCGAGCACCTTGTCGGCGCGATGCTCGATGGTGGTGTTCCGGACATCGTCGCCGCCTCGGTCCTGACCGCGATCAAGCTCCGCGGCGAGACGGCCGACGAGCTGGAAGGGGCGGTGCGAGCCGTCCGCGCCCGAATGATCGCCTGGAATAGCCCGATCCCGGCCGACCGGCTGCTCGACACCTGCGGGACCGGCGGCGACGGGCGGTCGTCGGTGAACCTCTCGACGGCCGCGGCGATCGTGGCGGCCTCGGCAGGTGTCCCGGTGGTCAAGCATGGCAACCGGGCGGCCTCGGGGACCTCGGGCAGCTCCGATGTTCTCTCCGCGCTCGGCGTCGCCTCCGATCCCGGCCCCGAAGCCCTGGCCCGCGACCTCGCCGAGCTGAGGATCGCGTTCCTCTTCGCGCCGAGGTTCCACCCGGGGCTCCGGCTGGTCGCTCCGGTCCGCCGGCAGCTTCCGTTTCGAACCCTCTTCAACCTGGTCGGGCCACTCTGCAACCCGGCCAGCCCAGGGCATCAACTTGTCGGGACGACCGACGCCTCCCGCGCCGGTCTGATCGCCGCCGTCCTCGCCCGACTGCCCCACCTCCGACGCGCCGCGGTCGTCCACGGCTCCGACGGGCTGGACGAGGTGACCCTCTCCGGCCCGACCCGCGTCCTGGCGATCGAGTCGGGCGCGATCCGCGAGCTGACCTGGAATCCGGAGGACTTCGGCCTCCCTCGCCGAGACCCGGAAACGCTCCGGGTTGAGAGCCCGGGCGAAAGTGCCGCTCGGATTCGGATGACGCTCGCTGGGGAGCCCGGCCCGGTGCGCGACTACCTTCTCGCCAACGCCGCCGCTGCGCTCTGGGTCACCAGCCCCGCCGAACTCCCCGAACTGGTCGCCCGGGCCGCCGAGGCCATCGACTCCGGGGCCGCCGCTCGCCTTCTCGATCGATGGGCCGCATCCTCGCGTTGATCGTTATGATCCCTGCGAATGCTTCGGTCGGCACGAATGAAACGATCGATAAAATCGATGATATTGCTATAAGTTTGGGTTCGTTCGCGCGATTTCGAGGTGCCGGCGGTCCTCGGTGGGTTCGTTCGCGCGATATCGAGGTGCCGAGTTGTCGGCCCGGTGAGGGTGGCCTGGTCGCCAATCCCTCGGTGGGTTCGTTCGCGCGATTTCGAGCCATCAAGGGTTCCTCGGTGGGTTCGTTCGCGCGATATCGAGGTGCCGGTGGCCCTCGGTGGGTTCGTTCGCGCGATTTCGAGCCATCGAGGGTCCCTCGGTGGGTTCGTTCGCGCCGAAATCCCACCGATCGGCCGCGGGATTGACTGCCAAAATGGCGGGTGGGTTCGTTCGTCGCCTTTTGTGTCCGGGCTCCTGAACCGACGACCGAATTGTCAAAGATGGCCAGATATCTGATGGTTCGTTTGTCAGTATGCAATCGAAAAGACAAAAAGCAAATATCCGGATGATTTTCCGCAATGGATCTCCCGAATATCGAATTCGGGCGTCGGAATCGCCACGACCGGGACGGGTTCACTCGTTCGCGCCCTGCTCCGAACGTGGATCGGGCTCTGACCGGCTTCGAGGCCGATTTGACTGCGATTGGCAATCGTGAGGGTTGGGCGAATAATACAGCGATTCCGGACGACTGCCTTCTTCCAGGGACGAGAGACGCCCTTCATGTCCAGCTTTCAGATCGTCAGTCCGTTCGCGCCGGCCGGTGACCAGCCCCATGCGATCGAGGCCCTGGTCGACGGGCTCAAGGGTGGCAAGAAGGATCAGACGCTGATGGGCGTCACTGGGTCGGGGAAGACGTTCACCATGGCGAACGTCATCGCGAAGCACGGTCGCCCTGCGCTGGTGATGTCGCACAACAAGACGCTCGCCGCTCAGCTCTACGCGGAGTTCAAGGACTTTTTCCCGCACAACGCCGTCCGGTACTTCGTCAGCTATTACGACTACTACCAGCCCGAAGCCTACATCCCCCAGCGCGACATTTACATCGAGAAGGACGCCGCGATCAACGACGAGATCGAGCGTCTTCGCCTCGCCTGCACCAGTGCGCTGGTGAGTCGAGACGATGTCGTGGTGGTCGCGAGTGTCTCGTGCATCTACGGGTTGGGCTCGCCCGAGGACTACAAGAAGATGATGGTCCGGCTCAAGCTGGGCGACATCATCGACCGCGACGAGTTGTTGCTCAAGTTCATCGACATCCAGTACGACCGGAACGACGTCTCGTTCGAGCGGGGGAAGTTCCGGGTCCGGGGCGACGTGGTCGAATTGTGGCCAGCTTACGAGGAGATCGGCTACCGGATCGAGCTTTTCGGCGACGAGGTCGAGCGGCTGGCGACGATCGACACTCTCACCGGTAACGTGATCGAGACGCACCAGGAGATGTACGTCTATCCGGCGAAGCACTTCGTGTTGCCGGAAGAGCGGATCAAGGGGGCGGTTGAGAGCATCGGCGAGGAGCTGGAGCAGCGGCTCCAGCAACTGAAGGAGCAGGGGAAGCTGCTCGAAGCCCAGCGGCTGGGCGCACGGACCCGGTACGACATGGAGATGCTGCTGGAGGTCGGGTACTGCTCGGGGATCGAGAACTACTCGCGGCATCTCACGGGACGGAAGGCCGGCGAGACGCCCAATACCCTCCTCGACTTCTTCCCGCCCGATAGCCTGATCATCATCGACGAGTCGCACGTCTCGATCCCTCAGATTCGAGGAATGTTCGCCGGCGACTTCAGCCGGAAAAGCACGCTCGTCGAGCACGGGTTCCGGCTCCCGAGCGCCCTGGATAATCGTCCGCTCCGGTTCGACGAGTGGGAGACGAAGTTCTCCAAGCGAATCTTCGTCTCGGCGACGCCCGGCGATTACGAGGTCGCGATGTCGGGCGGCGAGGTCGTCGAGCAGGTGATCCGTCCGACCGGCCTGGTCGATCCGGTGGTCCGCGTCGAGCCGGCGAAGGGTCAGGTGCCGGCGCTCCTCAACGAGGTCAAGACCCGGGCCGACCGCGGCGAGCGGGTGCTGATCACCACGCTGACCAAGCGGCTCGCCGAGGACCTCTCGCGATACCTGAAGGAGCAGGGCCTGCGCTGCAAGTGGCTCCACTCGGAGCTGAAGCCCGCTTGGCCTGACGCCTTTGCTGGTGTAGTAGATGGCTATGGTCACGACTGCTGGAGCGCGGACTGTGTACGCTGGGCCATCGCAAACGGCAGCGGGTGGGGACAGAGATC
>DAIDJI010000344.1 GCA_027451455.1 Planctomycetales bacterium
CGGGCTACCTGGCGCGGGCCATCCAGCACGAGTACGACCATCTCCAGGGCGAGCTGTACGTGGACGATCTCGGAGCACGACCCCTTGCCGATGATTTCCGACCGGGCGAGGAAGGTTCACGCCTCCGGCCTCCTCTTTGACGGCCACAACGACCTTCCCTGGCGGCTCCGGACCGAGGGCGACTTCGACCTCAAGCGGTTCGACCTCTCCCGACGTCTCGAGTCGGGCCAGACGGATATTCCCCGGCTCCGCGATGGGGGCGTCAAGGCGCAGTTCTGGTCGGTCTACATTCCGAGCGAGCATCCCGACCCGGCACGGACCGTGGTCGAGCAGATCGACCTGGTCAAGCGGATGGTCGCCCGATACCCCGACGCCTTCGCGATGGCCTACTCGGCCGACGATGTCGAGCGGGTCGCCCGATCGGGCAAGGTGGCCTCGCTGATCGGGATCGAGGGAGGCGTCGCGATCGAGGACAGCCTGGCGCAGCTTCGAGCGTTCTACACGATGGGGGCCCGCTACATGACCCTCACTCACAACAAGACGCTCGCCTGGGCCGACGCCGCGACCGATTCGCCGCGCCACGACGGTTTGACCCCGTTCGGCGAGCGGGTTGTGAAGGAAATGAACCGGCTCGGGATGCTGGTGGACATCTCGCACGTCTCGCCCGGTACGATGACCGACGCCCTGAAGATCTCACAGGCCCCGATCATCGCCAGCCACTCGAGCGCCTTTGCTCTCTGCCCGGTCCCGAGGAACGTCCCCGACCCGATTCTCCGCGAGGTGAGCCGCAACGGCGGGGTGGTGATGGTGAACTTTTACTCGGGGTTCATCGTCCCCAACGCCGGGGCGAAGGTCCGGGCCGCGGTGGAGGCGATCCGGGCGAAGTATCCCGAAGGACCCGCCCGCCAGAAGGCGATCGCCGCCTGGCGACAGTCGAACGAGGCGGCCACCGTCCGCGGGACGTATCGCGACGTCGCCGACCACATCGACCACATCGTCAAGGTCGCGGGGATCGACCACGTCGGGATCGGCTCAGACTTCGACGGGATCACGCAGTGGCCAATCGGGCTCGAAGACGTCTCGTCCTTCCCCCGGCTGACCGACGAATTGCTCCGTCGAGGCTACTCCGAGGCCGACATCCACAAGATCCTCGGCGGGAACGTCCTGCGGGCCTTCCGGCGCGCCGGCGAGGTCGCCAAACGGCTCCGCGCCACCACCCAGCCGGAGGTCGACGCGATCAAGGAAGAGCCGAAGGGGTACTGAGCATCAGGAATTCGGAAGGGGATGCTGGAGGCTTGTTCGGCGTGGCCTCCTGTACGGGAACTTTGGACGCATTGTTCGAGGGTCGAGAGATGATGGAAAGTGGTCAAGCGCTCCAATGTGCCATCCAGTCCCTGATACAATTGACCGGCGCACGAGAGCTGGCAGACGTGAATGGAATCCAGGTTGAGGAACTCGAATTGACCGAGGGCTCGAAGCACTGGGACGTCACGCTGAGCTATCCCGTGAAGCGAGCAGTGGAGGAGGAGCCCAACCCCCAGGTCCCCGAGGCGCTGGCCCGGTTCCTTAAGGAATCGCCGCGGCGCAAGTGGAGGACGTTCAGGCTCGACGCTCAGGATGGGCATCTCGTCTCCATGAAAATCCCCACGTCGAACTCGGCGACGTGAGCGATGACGAGAGTCTTGGTTGCCCAACTCGGGCCCCATTTTCGTCGGAGCCTTCTGATCGACGCGAACCTGCTTCTGGTCCTCGCGATCGGTCAGTTCGAACCGTTGCAGATCGAGCGGCACAAGAAAACCAAGGGGGAGTATCGCGCCGAGGATCACGGCCTGATGGTCGAGCTACTCGGGGCGTTCGCTCGCTGCCTCACGACGCCCCATATCCTGACTGAGGTCAGCAATCAGTTGGCGCAGGGATCGGGGGCTATGCAATACGCCCTCTTCCAAGGTTTCGCCGACCTGACCCGGATTCTGATCGAACATCATGTCCCGTGTTGCGACCTCGTCGGCCACGATCAATTCCATGCCTTCGGCCTGACCGACATGGGTATCCTCAACCTCGCGGCGCGGGAGGAAGCCCTGGTCATCTCGGCCGATTCGAGCCTGGTGGCTTACCTGCAAAGGGCCGGGATTCATGCCGTGGATTATCGTTCGATCCGGATCTTCGACCGGGAGTATTGAGGCCCGATTCGGGTCAGAGCGTCTTGAGGTACTCGATCAGGTCCATCCGCTCGTCCTCGGTGAGCTCGTCGCCGAAGGTGTGGCCGTCGTTGTTCATCCCATATCGGGAGGTGTCGACGAGGAACCCAGCCTCGAACGCCGACCGTCGCGCCGTCGCGGCCAGTTCGGCGGCGGAGACCTCACGGTGCTTCCAGCCGACGCGGGTCGTGTCGTAGTTCTCGAAGCCCGTCGAGGGCGGGCGGGTGAATCGCCTGGGGCGGCTCGATGAGTCGAGAATCGCGTGGAGGGTCGGCACCGTCCCGTTGTGGAGGTACGGGGCGGTCGCCCAGATTCCGTCGAGCGGAGGCGCCTGGTAACCGATCATCCTGGGATTCACCGGGTCCTTCTCGGCGAACCAGGTTGTGTTGTAGTGGGCGACGAGCCGATCGGAGGCCCCCTTCGCCCGCGCGGGGTCCGTCCCGATCACGTCAAGCGGGACGATCTTGCTGGGATACCGGCCGTTGGGCCCGTAGGTCCCGTGGCATCGGGCGCAGTTCTCCGAAAAGACGGTCCGGCCCCGTTCGGCCTTCTCGGTGTCGATGGCGAAGGGATAGCGGGGCGGCTCCAGGCTGAGGAGGAACTCGCGGACGTCGCGGAAGGTCGGCTCCAGGTCCTTGAACTGTTGAAGTGTCTTTTCGCCGAGCATGAACTGCATGTTGGTCCGGACGGATCGGGCATTGGTCCGGCCATCGAAGTACATGGTCTGCTTGCGTTTGAGGAGCCACCAGGCGGGAGCGTCGAGTTCGGCGAAGCTGGCGCCCAGGGGGAGCGGGACAATCCGCCGCGAGAGGTCGGAGTTTCGCAGGCTGATCAGGACCGCGGCCATCATTCCGGCGTTGGTCGTCCCGCGCGAGGTGTTGACGACGAAGACCGGCGGCGGCGGGCGCCGGCCGTCGGCGGTGGTCAGGTCTCTCCCGAGGGCCCCGAGGTCGAGCTGGGTGTTGCCCAGGCCGACGTAGCTCCGGCCGCCGATCGAACCGCCGTGGCAGACCATGCAGTCGACCTGGAAGCCGGTCGACTTCGTCCCGTCGGGATTGATCCCGCGGCGGAGGCCCATCGGCAGGCCGTCGTTGGGATACGGGGCGGGGTGCAGTCCATATCTTCGCTCGAAGGCGGCACGGTAGGCTGCCGGGTCGCGGTCGAAATCGGGGGCGGGGAAGTCCCAGAGTCGACCGGCTGTGGCGAAGGCCGGGGCCGACCACTCGGGCTTGAGGAACCCGCGCAAGGTCAGCGCGATCCGCCCGCGCTCGGCCGCGGCCGGATCGAACGAGGCGCCCCGGGTGCCGTTTGCCTCAGCCGACAGGGCGGGAGACCCCCACGCCGCGAGACAGGTCAGCCAGATCCCGATCGATGCCCGACGCATGGATTCACCTCTTCGATGCCCGGTGTCGGCCCCTTCGGCCAGGGCCCTGCTTCACCTGATCATTCTAGGCGAGCAACCGGCGGTGGGGAGGGTGCAGGCGGTCTCCCCTTCGTTCTCGTGAAAATCCGGACCGTTTGAACGGCAGTCCATCGACACGTCTGGACAGGCTGGGTAAAATCCTCGAAATTAAGAATATGAGGCATCGAGACCGAGGAGACGGGGGAGACCGCCGTCGGGATCGTTCGAGGGCTATCAACCATGGGACCGGCCGAGATCGTTGCCAGTTTGAGGGAGCTCTGCGCCGAGAGGGGCCCGCGGCTCACGACCGAGGAGATTGTCACCTGGATCGATCGGATCGGAGGGTTCGAGACCGAGCCGGAGCTGGTCGCCTACGCCAAGAAGATGAAGGCGCGCCAGTTCGCCCGAATGCTCGAGTACGAGGACGAGGATACCGGGCTCCGGATCAAGCGGCTCTGGAGCTTCTACGATGAGGGGCGAGGCCGCCGCTACTACGCCGATATCCTGGAGATGCCCGAAGATCAGCGACGCCGGCTGATTCGCCAGTATGCGAAGTTTGTCAAGGAGTTGCGTGCCGTGCGCAAGGCCATGACCGACTATTTCGCCGGCCAGCGGTTCTTCGATTTCTACCCGGGTGATCCCGACGAGGAGGAGACTGTCGAGGAAACCTCGGCTCCTTCAGGCCGGATCTGACCGGTCGGGGCGGATCGCCGGGTTGAGGCTTCCCAGCGATCCGCTCCGGCCGACCGCTTCAATTCGTACCGACCCCCGAGCCGCCGGATGCTCCGATCCGGACGGTCAGGTTCTCGCCCTCGAGCTGGTGCGCCGAAAGAGTGGCCCGACGGACGGGCCGCTTCTCGAGCTCGTCGGAGCGGCCTGTAGGAATCGCCTCGATCACGACCTCCTGCCCCGGATTCACCTGAAAAATCGACTCGCGCACCAGCACTCCCTGGTGCCAGACCTGCGCCACATGCCTACCCGCCTCAAGCTCGCAGGACATGGGAAACCCCATGGAGGAGGTGAGGAGATGGTCGTTGTGGTCGAAAGAAACCACGACGTCGTCCCATTGGCCGATATGGACCACGGCCCGGCCCTTCGGCGGCGTGGCACCGTTTGCCAGATGCCAGCCAATGATCAAGACGAAGAAAACCGCCACCAGTCGCTTGCAGAAGGTGGCGATCCAACTAATCAGCATATCCTGGCTCCTGCAGACGTCCGAAATTGGGCCGACGGGCGGGCCGGGACTCGCCTCCCGGCGCGGGATCGCCCACGCCCTTCTTTCGGATCTCCATTCCGACCAGACCGAACGATCCGACCCCGAAAGATAATGCCTCGCACGGATG
This sequence comes from Planctomycetales bacterium, assembly GCA_027451455.1. Taxonomy (GTDB): domain Bacteria; phylum Planctomycetota; class Planctomycetia; order Isosphaerales; family Isosphaeraceae; genus JAKAUH01. Next base: position 4,944 of record DAIDJI010000344.1, read on the forward strand.
AGGGGGTGACGGCCCGAAACGGGAAAGAGGGAGAGGCGTTTGGGCCGATCAGCACCATTATACGGATGTTGAAGATTCGGGGAACGAAAAAATTCATTAAAACCGGAGGGTGGTCCCTGCGGGGAGGGAGAGGCGCGGGGGCCCCTTGACCGATCCGTGCGGGTGCCGTGAGAATCGAGAGTATCCGACGACCGCCCGGTCGGGAGGGGTCGGGATAGGGTGGAGGGATCCTTGGGATACCTCCGAGCTGCGAATCGAGACCTGAGAGGCTGTCCGACGATGTCCACGCCGACTGCGACCGTGACTTCCGAGGGGGCGCCGGGAATCTTGCCGTTCCCCCGCCCGATGGACGGGCCCGATGCGCTGGGCCGATACGGGTCGTTCGGCGGGCGGTTCGTGCCCGAGACGCTGATGGAGTCGCTGAACCGGCTCGCCGAAGCGTACGAGGAGGCCAGGCTTGATCCGGAGTTCCAGGCGAAGTTGTCGGGGTATTTGAAGGATTACGTGGGGCGGCCGTCGCCGCTTTTCCACGCCGAGCGGTTGACGAAGCTGGCGGGCGGCGCCGACATTTTTTTGAAGCGTGAAGATCTTAACCATACCGGCGCGCATAAGATCAATAATGCGATCGGGCAGGTCATGCTGGCGCGGCGGATGGGGAAGATGCGGGTGATCGCCGAGACGGGTGCGGGACAGCACGGCGTGGCGACCGCGACGGCCTGCGCGCTGTTTGGGATCGAATGCACGGTTTACATGGGCGAGGAGGATATTCGCCGCCAGAAGCTCAACGTCTTCAACATGCGGACGTTGGGCGCGACGGTGGTTCCTGTGAAGACCGGTTCGCGGACGCTCCGAGACGCAACCAACGAGGCGATGCGCGACTGGATGGGGTCGTCGGCGACGACGCACTACACAATCGGGAGTGTGGTGGGTCCGCACCCGTTTCCTCAGATCGTCCGGGAGTTTCAGTCGGTGATTGGCAAGGAGTCCCGGGCGCAGTGCCTGGAGCGGATCGGTCGGCTTCCCGAGGCGGTTGTGGCCTGCGTGGGGGGCGGATCCAACGCCGCGGGGATGTTCTCCGGGTTCCTGGAGGACCAGGGTGTCGAGCTGGTGGGCGCGGAGGCTGGGGGTCGCGGGCCGAAGGCCGGCGATCACGCCGCGAGCCTTAGCCAGGGCCGCCCCGGCGTCCTGCACGGGAGCTTCAGTTACGTCCTTCAGGACGACGACGGTCAGACTCAGGACGTCCACTCGATCTCCGCCGGGCTGGATTATCCGGGTGTCGGGCCCGAACACAGCTACTGGAAGGAGATCGGCCGGGTTCGCTACGAGGCGATTACCGACGTCGAGGCGC
>DAIDJI010000345.1 GCA_027451455.1 Planctomycetales bacterium
CCTTCGACAGCACTTCCATTTCCTGGTTCCTGCTCCAGGCACCGAGCTGATAGCCGACGTGATAGACGCAGGTGCCCATGCACAGGCCGATCGGCTCGAAGCCCTCCGCGAGGCGGCGCCGTTGGCCGGGTGGGTCAACGCGGCGACCGAGCCCGAGGCGATCGCCGCGATGCCAGGCGCGGACGCCCTGCTCGGCAAGATGACGCCCGCGATGCTGGCCGCGGCCGACCGCCTCCGATGGGTCCAGTCGTTCACGGCGAGCCTGGAGCACTACATCTTCCCTGCGCTCGAGGCGCATCCCTGCGTTTTGTCGAACGTCCGCGGCCTCTTCAGCGACGTGATCGCCGACCAGGTGATGGGGTATGTCCTCGCCTTTGCCCGAAATCTGCACACATACGTCCGCCATCAGATCGAGCATCGATACGAACCGCTTGGCGGCGAAGCGTCGCGGGTGAGCTTCGCGTCCGGGCCGGGGACGGTCAACGCGATGGACCGGGCGACGATCTACCTCCCCGCCTCGACGATGGGGATCGTCGGGATGGGAGCGATCGGTTGTGAAATCGCGCGCCGGGCGCGAGCGTTCGGGATCGCGGTCCGGGGCGTCGACCGATATCCCGATCGGGTGGAGGCACCCGAGGGCGTCGAGGAAGTGATGGGACCCGGCGAACTGCCGACTCTACTCGGATGGAGCGACTTCGTCGTGATCGCCGCACCCCAGACGCCCGAGACCACCAGCCTCTTCGACGCCGAGACGCTCTCCCAGATGCGATCGTCGAGCTATTTGATCAACATCGGGCGAGGCGCGATCGTGGTGCTGGACGACCTGGTCGCGGCGCTTCGGGCCGGTCGACTCGCCGGCGCTGCGCTTGATGTTTACGAGGTCGAGCCGCTGCCGGCCGACCATCCGCTCTGGGACTTCCCCAACGTGATCCTCACCCCACACACCGCCGGTTACTCCCCGGCCATCGCCGGCCGACACCTCGCGGTGCTGGTCGAGAATGTCCGCCGGTTTACAAGAGGCGAGCCCCTGCTGAACGTCGTGGACAAATCGCTCTGGTTCTGAGAGACGAGCGAGGTGGTTGTCGGTTCCGAAAAGCGCTCATGTTTGCATGTGACGCAATTCATCCAGGAGGGAGCACCAGCTCCCGAACCGGACGAAGCTAGAGATGACGCGAGGATCGCCGGCTGAGCCGACTCCGCCACAGGGAAGCCAGGACCAATCGCCAAACAGATCAAGCTCCCATTCATAAACCGCCGACCGGGAGGATGCAACATGCCTGCGCAATCGAGGATTCCCATAGCGTTCGCCGCGTTGCTGTTTCTGGCGATCGGATCGCCCTGCGCCCTCGCCGACGAGCCCGCCATTCGGGAAGAGGCGGACATCGTTTACACAAAGGCCAACGGAGTCGAGTTGAAGCTGGACATCGCCGCGCCCGAGAAGGGCCAGGGACCGTTTCCGTCGGTGCTGGTGATCCACGGCGGGGCCTGGCGCGCGGGGAACAAGCGCGACACTCGTCAGGTGATGCGCGAGTTTGCCGGACGTGGATACCTGGCCGTCTCGCCGCAGTACCGGTTCTGCCCGCGCGAGGTCTTCCCGGCGCAGGTTCACGACGTCAAGGCGGCGGTCCGTTGGATGAAGCAGCACGCGAAGGAGTACAGAATCGATCCAGATCGGATCGGGGCCGTTGGGTTCTCGGCCGGCGCGCACCTCGCGCTGATGCTGGGCGTGACCAGCCCCGCCGATGGTCTCGAAGGCGAGACTCCGGCCGGGTCTCCCGACTCCCGAATCCGGGCGGTCGTGAATTATTTCGGACCGGTCGACCTGGCCGCCACAGACATCCCCGAGGTCAGCAAACCGCTGGTGCGCGACTTCCTGGGCGCGACCGCAATCGAGCGGCCCGACCTCGCGGCCAAGGCGTCGCCGAGGTCGTACATCACCCGGGATGACCCGCCGATCCTGACGTTCCAGGGCACCAAGGACCCGCTCGTCCCGCATACGCAGGCGGTCGAACTGGCCGAGGCGATGACCGCGGCCGAAGTCCCAGGACGGGTCGAATTGCTTGTCGGCGCCGGCCACGGCTGGGGAGGCGATCTCGTCCCGCACACCGCCGGCGAGATGTTCGCGTTCCTGGATCAGCACCTGAAAGGTGCCCAGAAACGGCCCTGACGAATCGCTCGACGATCCGGTTGATGCGCGGTGGTATGGAGATCTCCTTCCGAAAACTCGAAAGGGTCGTTTCCAACCGCCAACTTGCTCGAGTGCCCGCCGTGTGGGTTCAGCGGCTCATCAAGCCGATCAAAAGTTTCGGACCAGGGAGAACATCGGCTGCCACGCGTAGGGATGAGGTCCGCTGACGGGGAAGAGAGCGGCGCCGAGCACGTACCACTTCTGTTCCCGGTCCAGCCCGAACCGAAAGCCAGGCGCGATGTAGACGTCGGTGATGTAACCCTTGCGGCCAAGGAGATCCGATAGGGTCGTCACCGAGACATGGGCGGCCAGTTCCTTGAAGACGCGCGCGTCTTTGGTGGTGATCTGGCGGCCGATGGCGAGGTTATTGAAGTAGACGCTGGTGGCCGAGTGGCGGCCGGTGTCGATGTTCATCCCGGTTGACCCGCGCATCACCCAGTTCTGCGTGAAGTTCCACCAGAAATCCAGGGACGGGGTGATAAAGTTGATGTCGTTGCCATTGACGGTCTGGCCGGTCGGCATCCGCTCCGTGAGCAGAGCCAGCATGGTGAAGTTCCTCTGCTCGATCAGGCGGAACCGCTCGGAAATCGTCAGGTCGCCGAAGTTACCGACATAATGACCGGCACTGTCCGCGTTGGAGGCAAGGAACGGAACCACAACCAGCAACTCCAGTCGCTGGTTCAGCGGCAGATAGAGATTGAACGACGCCCAGTATTCATTACCGATCGCCTTCGGCTTCGCGGGGGCCCAGGGAAAGGGTGTCAACAATAATCCATTGTTGGTCGTCATGCCGATGACGTTGAAGAAATTGATGGAGCTGAGTCGAACGAAGGTGGCGTCGGCAGCGCCAAACCAGTTCTGCTTGAGGCCCCCTCTGGTCCCCGCCGGCGACCTGACCCACGGCCGGTCCCAGCCCTCGCTGAAGAACGTCGACAGGCTGAGCGGCTGCCACTCTTCGGCGGACGCCTCGCCAAAAATCGACTCGGAGATCACGTCGATCGGTCCCATCACGACCCGAGCGGGCGGCAATTCCCAGCCAGGGGTCGGCGGGCCAGACACCGGGCTGGCGGCCGGTTCGGATCCCGCGGCATCGTCCCCGATCGCCGAGACGAAGGAGGAACGAGGCTCCGAATCAACAACAGCGGCCGGAACAGAGCCATCGGCTGGAGCAACCTCCTGAGCCCGCGCCATCGTTGGTGCCGCGCCGGCCATGAGAATGGTTACGAGCCCGGCTGAAATGATGGAAGACTTTCTAGGCCGGAACATGTGCGCCATCGCACAACTCTCCCATATATATAAGATCTATTTGACGAACAAGCTTCCAATGGAGGCATCCTGGCCGCCATGAGCCTCACCGCCAAATCACCTGGTCCAACCTGGGCTTCCGACTGCGAGGGAGAGTACGCACCTTTCGGCTTCTGAATCCACGGGCCGACCGTGTCGGGGAACGGAGAGACGGCTTCCTCGATCGCGGTTGGCTGGCCCATCAGGCCGGTGGGGAACGTCGCGAACCGTAGGCACCGACATCCTACTTTCGGCAAACTTTCCACGATCACTTCATCTCGGATTTCGGTCGTCTCCCGCAATGGCCGAGCGGAGGACGACCGAACCACTCGCGCCCAGGCCTGATCAGCCTGGCCGCCTCGGCCGGGGATCGCTCCCGTCAGGGGAGCGACCTTCGCCAGGCCAGGACGGCCTCACGAAGTCGATGCGAGATTACCGGTTCCTTGTTGGCGAGGTCCTGGGTTTCCTTCGGGTCGCGTCCCACCTGGTACAGCGCGGTTTGACTTCCGTCGGCGTTCACCAGAAGTTTCCAGTCACCGTCGAGTACCGCCAGATTCGGCGAGCGGTCGGCGCCGCCGGGGTAGGCGAACGATCGGTCGTTACGGCCGTACTCCCAGAAAAGAGGACGTTTGCGAGGGGAGGGCTGCCCGAGGAGCGCAACGCTCCGATCCTCGCCGTCCGATCGGTAGCCGGCCGGCAAATCGGCTCCGCAGATCCGGCAGAGAGTCGGGAAGAGATCGACCGCACCGATCACCGAGGATTCGTCCGTCGAGCCTGCGGGGACGATGCCAGGTCCCCAGGCGATCAGCGGGAGCCGGACCCCGCCCTCGTACAGACTGAGCTTGCTCCCGCGCAGACCGACGGTGCGCGCCCCATCGAAGGTTGGCAGTGGACCGTTGTCGGCCAGGAAGAGGACGATCGTCGGCCGCGCGGATGGCTTCGCGCGGATCAGGTCGAGCAATCGACCGATCTGCCGGTCCATCTCGATCACGACTCGGCGCAGGCGGTCGGGCGTATCGCCGCGGCCCGACGCCCGGCCATTCTTGCCGAGTTTCTGATCGTCGGCCGAGGGGACCCAGGGGGTATGCGTGTCGTCGAGCCAGAGATTGACAAAGCAGGGGCGTTCGGGGTGCGCGTCGAGGAAGTCGAGCGTCCGGTCGACCATCCATCGCGTTCGGTCCCACCGCTTCACCGGATCGGCCGCCGACCAGATCCAGTCGCGGGCGGTAATATCGGGATGGGGCTCGGGGCTCTCCCAGGTGCCAAGCCCCTGGTCGTATCCGTACGCGGCGAACTTCGGCGGGTCCACCACGTCCCGCCCGCCCCCCAGGTGCCACTTGCCGACATGCGCCGTCGCATAACCGGCCGCCTTCAGGGCCCTTGGTAAAGCCGGTGCCTTCGGATCGAGAAAGTCGGCCTGCTCACAGGCCCTGTTCCCCGCTCGGGTTTGCAGGTAGCTGGTAATCCGCCAGCGAGCCGGGAACTGGCCGGTCAAGAGCCCGCACCGCGAGGCCGAGCAGATCGGCGAAGCGGAATAGTAGCGCGTGAACCGGATTCCCTCCTTCGCCATCCGGTCGAGGTTCGGCGTCGGCGCCGTCTGACCTCCGTAACAGTTCACCTCGCCTGGACCCAGGTCATCCGCAAGGACGAGGATCAGATTCGGCGGCGGTGCCGCGGGCGAGGCCGACGGGGTCGCCAGCACCAGGATCGCGGCCAGAACGGCCGCCGGTCGAGAACCTCTCGTCATCGGACGGCTTCCTCCTCGCCGGCCAGGTCGGAGGATCGCTGGACGGGACGGCGCGGCCGGGCAGAGGGTGAACGTCATCCGCGTCGAGTGAAGGCGATTCGATCCAGGTGCCGAGCCACCGAACGTTATTCGGGCTTTCCGAGATGCATCGAGACATCCCTCGCACCCGGAACGCGAGCGATCTCGTCCCGGGTGCGAGGGAAACTCTCGAAAGTGAGGCTGAGGCTCAGTTGTCCTCGTGACGACGCCCACGGTCGGGGAGCCACCTCTGGTTGAACCGGCGCGAACGACCGAGGACCAGCCGATAGCTGCCGCCAGCGATCGCGGCGACACCAACCATCGCCGCCATGCTGAAGCTCGGCGTCTCGGCATCAACCCGATCGCCGACCCGAGACGCCGGGATCGTAAGCTCGGGCGAGTCAGCGCGATCGGCCGACGACGAAGCGTCCGGGGCGATCTCGAGCATCGGCAACGGATCCAGGGCCGGAACCTGAACGGGCGCTGGCTCGACTGGCCGCGGAACCTCCACCGGCGCCGGCTGGAACGGCTCGATGAAGTCCACCGGCGGAAGTTGCGGGTCAAAAGGCACCCGGGACGTCTTCGGGAGCAGGCTCTCCGGCCGGTCAGGCCCGAGGCCCTGAGTCTGACCCGATTCAAACCCCTGGCCCAAAACCGGAGGTTGGATCGGCTGCTCCTCCAGCGCCGCCGTGGCGAGGATCGCCTGCGTCGTCACGGGAATCGAGCTGGGTCCGAAGAAAGTCACCGTGGTCGCCGTCGGCACAATCGCAATGACCGGCGCATGATTGGCGGCCGAGGCCGGCGCCAGGATCGTCGCCGTTAGCGGCGTGATCGCCGGGGTACTCGCCAAGGCCGACGCCGCGGAGTCGCCCGCCGTTGAGATCGGCTCGGTCGATCCGATGCCCGTGGAGACCGGCGCGGGCGAGGGATTCGAGTCAACCGGGACCAGGCCCGGCTCCTCAACGATGAAAATCGTCTCCGTGAAGCCCTGGAACCCGGAACTCGCACTGAAGGTCGCGTTCCATTCGATGACGATCGGCACGGAG
>DAIDJI010000346.1 GCA_027451455.1 Planctomycetales bacterium
GGACCTCGAAGACGGCGGTCGGGGCGCCCGCGGACGCGGACCCGCCAAGCCGCCGATCCAGGAAATCTTCCGTCGCGGCGACGAGGTCCTCATCCAGGTCATCAAGGAAAGTATCGGAACCAAGGGCCCAACCCTCTCGACCTACATCAGCATCCCAGGCCGATACCTCGTCCTGATGCCAGGACTCAACCGCGTCGGCGTCTCTCGAAAGATCGTCGACGAGGGGCAGCGGCGGAAGCTTCGCGAGATCATGAACGAGCTCAACCCGCCCAAGGGGCTCGGCTTCATCGTCCGTACCGCAGGCATCGACCGGACCAAGCGCGAGCTCGCCCGCGACCTGGCCTATCTCCTCCGTCTCTGGAAGGTCATCCTCCGCCGGATCAAGAAGTCGCGGGCGCCGGTGCCGATCTACCAGGAATCGGACATGATCATCCGGACAATCCGGGATATCTTCACGTCCGAGATCGACACGATCTGGATCGACGAACCGGCCGCCTTCGAACGGGCGCAGGACTTCCTCCGCGTCGTCATGCCTCGGTTCGTCAACCGGCTGAAGCTCTACGACGAGAAGGTTCCGCTCTTCCACAAGTACGGGATCGAGGAGGAGATCAACAAGATCCAGCGCCGGCATGTCCCACTCCCGGAAGGCGGCTCGATCGTCATCGACCCGACCGAGGCGCTGGTCGCCATCGACGTGAACTCGGGCAACTTCCGCGTCGAGGACGACGCCGAGCGGACCGCCTACGAGATGAACCTCCGCGCCGCAAAGGAGATCGCCCGGCAGCTCCGACTTCGCGACCTCGGCGGCGTGATCGTCAACGACTTCATCGACATGCGTGAGGAGCGGCACCGCCGGGGCGTCGAGCGGGCCCTCCGCGACGCGATCCGCCGCGACCGGGCCCGCACCAAGGTCCTCCGGATGAGCGCCTTCGGCCTCATTGAGATGACCCGGCAGCGGATTCGGCCAAGCCTCAAGCGGTCAATCTACCAGGATTGCCCCGGATGCAGCGGCGCCGGTGTCGTCAAGACGGCCGAGAGCATGGCGATCGACGTGATGCGGCTGCTCGCCCTGGCGACCCATCGCGAGGAAATCCGACGGATCGAGGTCACCGTGCATCCGTCCGTCGCAACTTACCTCAACAACCGAAAACGCCGCGAGCTCGCCCGAATGGAGCAGGAGTGCCAGATGACCATCCAGATCGGCGTCGCCGAGAGCGCGCCGGCCGAGCACCTGGTCATCGCCTGCTTCGACGCCAACGGCAACGAGGTCCGGCTCCAGCCCCAGGCTCCGTCGTCCCACCACCACGGGCACGGGCACGGGCCTGGCCATGGACATGGTCACGGCCATCGCCGAGGTCATTGATCGGCGTTGAAGTTCGATAAAATCCATCGGTGGCCGGGCGCGGCGGATATCCCTCGCGGCCGGCCACCGTTTTCATGGACGGGGCTTCCCCCAGGAGGATGCCAATGTCGTTCCAGCCTTCGACAGGCCATCCACTGCAACGTCCTCGCCGGCTCAGGGCCCACCCTCGGCTACGCGCAATGGTCGCCGAGAATCGGCTGACCGTCGACGATTTGATCTATCCGCTGTTCGTCTACCACGGTCAGGGCCTCCGCCGCGAGATCGCGTCGATGCCGGGCCAGTATCAGCTCTCGCTCGACCGGCTGGGCGAGGCCGTCGCTGAAGTTGCCGAGCTGGGCATCCCGGCGATCCTGCTGTTTGGCATCCCCAAGCACAAGGACGCGCGCGGCTCGTCGGCGCTCCACGACGATGGGATCGTCCAGCAGGCGATTGCCGAGGCGAAGAAGTCAGCCCCCGAGTTGCTGGTCATCACCGACCTCTGCTTCTGCGAGTACACCGATCACGGCCACTGCGGACCGCTCACCCAGGCGGGCGGGCGGATCGACGTGGACAACGACGCGACCCTCCCGCTCCTGGCCGAGCAGGCGGTCAGCCACGCTCGCGCCGGGGCCGACGTGATCGCTCCCTCGGGAATGATGGACGGGATGGTCCGGGCGATCCGGGGCGGCCTCGACGCTGCCGGCTTCGACCGGATCCCGATTCTCTCCTACGCCGCGAAGTACGCGAGCGCCTACTACGGCCCGTTCCGCGAGGCCGCCGAGAGCGCCCCCAGTTTCGGCGATCGCCGGAGCTACCAGATGGACCCGGCCAACACCGACGAGGCGATGCGGGAGGTTTCGCTCGACCTCGCCGAGGGCGCCGACATGGTGATGGTCAAGCCGGCGCTCGCGTACCTGGACATCCTCCGGCGGGTGAAGGAGACGTACCGGGTGCCGACCGCCGCCTACAACGTCTCGGGCGAGTACGCGATGGTGAAGGCCGCGGCGGCACGCGGCTGGGTCGATGAGCGTCGGATCGTGCTGGAAACCCTCACCGGGATGAAGCGCGCCGGCGCCGACATGATCCTCACCTACCATGCGCCGGACGTCGCTCGCTGGCTCCGCGAGGGGTGAGATCCGAGGGCCCTCGCCGATGAAAGAGAAGCCCGCGCACAAGCCGTTCGATGCAACGCTCAAGGAGATGGCTGAGCGCGACCCAAGACCCTGGATGGGCCTGCTGCTCGGCCGGCCGGTCGGCGAGGTGGACGTCATCAATTCCGACCTCTCCACGATCGCCGCCGAGGCCGACAAGCTCTTCCGGATCGCGGACCCGTCGCCGCACCTCGTCCACAGCGAGTTCGAGACCAGCTACAAGGCCGAGCTGCCGCGGAAGGGGCTGCGGTACAGCGTCCTGGCCCGGGTCCGCCACGGGCTCCCGGTGCAGACGATCTTCGTCCTGATGCGCCCCGAGGCCGACGGCCCGGCCTTCACCGGCAACCTCGAAGACGAATGGCCGGACGGGACGAGATACCTGCACTTCCGGTACAATGTTCTGAGAATCTGGGAAATCCCCCCGCAGGTACTCCTGGAGGGCGATCTGGCGACGCTCCCCCTGGCGCCGATCTCGCGGGTCCCGGAAGGGGAGATCGGCGAGATCGTCCGACGGGTCGACGAGCGGATCGGCCGGGAGGCGAGCCCGGACGAGGCTCCCCTCCTGCGAACGGCCACCAGCTTGCTACTCGGCTTGAACTATTCGGGGGAGAAGCTCAGGACCTTGATGCAAGGACTCCATGGAATGCGAGAATCGGCGACCTACCAGATGATCCTGGAAGAAGGGCGTGAGGAGGGGCTCGAGTTGGGCAAGCTCGCGGGAGAAAAGGAAGTCCTGGAGCAGCTCGGCACGAAGCGCTTCGGGCCGATGAAACCCCAGGTTCGGGCCGAACTCGACTCGATCGGGGACATCGCCAGGCTCCGAGAGCTCACGAATCGGCTCCTGGATGTCTCGAGCTGGGAAGAATGGTTGGGGACGAACTGACCCAATCACCGCCCGATCCGAGCAGGCCCCCGCAGGAGTACGCTCTCCGATGACACCGACGACCCCCGCATTGTCCCGTCCCGACTTCCGACTGCCGCGGAGCCACGAGGCGTTCGCGAGGGCCAACCGCGTGATCCCCGGCGGCGTGAACAGCCCCGCCCGGGCGTTCGGGGCCGTCGGCGGCGAGCCGCCGTTCATCGAGCGCGCTGAGGGCGCCTACCTCCACGACATCGACGGCCACACCTATATCGACTACATCGGCTCGTGGGGCCCGATGATCCTCGGCCACGCGAACCCCCGAGTCAACGCTGCAATTGCGAAGGCCCTTGCACTCGGCACCAGCTTCGGCGCCCCGACTGTGCGCGAGGCTCAAATTGCCGAGGTCGTTGCCGAGGCCGTCCCCTCGGTGGAGAAGGTCCGATTCGTCTCATCGGGGACCGAGGCCGCGATGTCGGCCGTCCGGGTCGCGCGGGGCGTGACGGGCCGGTCGAAGATCGTCAAGATGAGCGGCCACTATCACGGCCACATCGACGCCCTTCTCGTCCAGGCCGGATCGGCCGCGACCACCCTCGGGACGCCCAACAGCCCCGGCGTCACCGAGGGCGCCACGCAGGACACACTCCTCTGCCCGTTCAACGACGCGAAGGCCGTCGCCGCGATCCTCGACCGCTTCCCCGGCCAGGTGGCCGCGGTCCTGCTGGAGCCGATCGCCGGCAACATGGGTCTCGTCCCTCCCGATCCCGGCTACCTGGCCGACCTCCGCGAGCTCACCAGGAAGCACGGAGTCTTGCTCGTCTTCGACGAGGTGATGACGGGCTTCCGCGTCGCGTACGGCGGCGCCCAGGCCCTCTACGGGATCACGCCCGACCTGACGGCGATGGGCAAGGTGATCGGCGGCGGCCTGCCGGCCGCGGCCTATGGAGCCTCCGCGGCGATCATGGACCGCGTCTCGCCGGCCGGGCCGATCTTCCAGGCCGGAACGCTCTCCGGCAACCCGCTCGCCACCGCCGCCGGGCTCGAAACGCTGACGATCCTCCGCGACGAACCGCCCTACGACCACCTGGAAGCCCTCTCCGCCCGGCTCGCCGAGGGACTCGATCGCGCCGCGACCGACGCCGGCATCCCGCACGTCGTCCAGCGCGTCGGGAGCATGCTGACCCTCTTCTTCCACGACGGCCCCGTCCGCGACTACGACGACGCCCGACGGAGCGATACCCGTCTCTTCGGTCGCTTCTTCTGGGAGATGCTCGCCCGGGGCGTGTATCTGCCGTGCAGCCAGTTCGAGGCGGCCTTCGTCTCGTCGGCCCACACCGAGGACGACATCGACCGCACCATCGAGGCCGCACGCGAGGCGCTCCGGGTCAGCCGGGACGGGGCCGCGTGATTCACCACAGAGGACACAGAGGGCACAGAGAGGGCGTGTAGGAGGACAAGACACAGGAAGGACGATTGGACCGATCAGTCCCCCCTCGATCCCATCGTCCAGATCCCCAGACGGTGGCCGAGGACGGAGCCGGAGAGAGCCGGCGTAGCCCCCGGGGAACAGCCATCGATCTTGCGGAAAGTGCAAGCTCGCACGCCACCGGGGCCTTCGGCCGCCGTCCCCGGCCAGGGGCCACCGCCCCGGGGTAGGTGAGGCTCCTGCGATCGACCCGGTTTCCTTACGCCAAAGTCAACATGCACTTCTATTTCGCGGCCCGATCAGAGGCGACTCTCGAAAAGGTCTGCGAGGCCCTGCGAGTCGATTTCGACATGCCGCCGTTCCAATTCGATGGCCACGACGACTGGCGGTGGGGTATGTCGGAGGGGGATGACCTCGCGCTCAATGTGACCCGCGCGAGGGGCTACCGGACCATCGAAACCTGGATGCCAGTCTGCCCCCAGAGTGTGAACTACCAGATCATCTTGACGGCCGAATGCGAACCGGAAGGCTTCGCCTCGCGACTCGCCGAGATCCTGGATGGCAACGTCATCCGATACGCCAGTCGCGACCCTCAAATCGGGACCTAACTCACTGGGGTCGCTCAACCGCCCTCGATCTCATCGTCCAGTTCCCCCAACTCGTCCCCCATCAGCCTCGCCTTGAGCCGCGCGGCGGCCCGGCGCGGGCTCTCGGCCCGGACAACCCCCGAGCTGACCGCCACCCGAGTTGCCCCCGCCTCAATCACGCGGTCGATGTTCTCGACGCCAATCCCGCCGATCGCGAACCAGGGCAGGGCGGTCGTCTCGGCCGCCTGACGGACGAACGAGAGCCCGGCAAGCTCCGGCTCGGAGAATTCCTTCGTCGGGCTCGGGAAGACCGGCCCCACGCCCAGATAACCGGCACCCGACAGGACAGCCGCCTCCAACTGTTCGCGGTTGTGGGTCGACAGGCCGATCGTCGCGGTCGGGCCGACGACACGCCGGGCGTCCCGGATCGTCACGTCCTCCTGGCCGAGATGGACGCCGTCGCAGCCGGCGAGTCGGGCCAGGTCGGGGCGGTCGTTCATGATCATCGGGACCCGGGCGCGGGCCGTCACAATCCGGACCTCGCGCGCCCGCCTCAGCAACTCGCGGTCAGGAACGCCCTTCTCGCGATACTGGATCACGTCGGCCCCGCCCCGGATCGCCTCCTCGACAACCCAGGTCAGGTCGCCGAGCGTCCGTAATCCGCCGACCAGCACCATCAGCCTCGCCTCACCGAGCGTCCGGTGCGAGGCCGCCGCGGTCATCGTCAGCTTTTCGAGTGTGTAGATGTCGTAACGCAGGACCTCGAACCGACCGGCCAGCCAAACATCCACCAGCTTGCTGTATTCCTCCAGCGACCGCATCGCCTCGGCGATCCGCTTCCTCAACGACATCCTGCTGTCGGCGCCGTCGATCGTGATCGGCCTGTTCGTTTATGCGCTGGTGGTGCG
>DAIDJI010000347.1 GCA_027451455.1 Planctomycetales bacterium
GCGTGAGTGCCTCGGGCGTTAGCGAGTAGGCCATTGTCGCGACCCGTTCCTCGTGTCGGAGGCGAGACCAGGCGTCGATGCTCGCCCAGACCGATCGGATCGCCGCGCAGATTCTGTCGATGGCCTCTGGTCCGATGGAGCATCGGGCCTGCAAGAGCCGGCGAAGGTGGGCGAGGCGGCGGAGGGCCTCGCCGGTGTCCCGGCCGTCAAGCGGGACCTCGCCGTCGAGCCGGGGGGAGTCGAGCCATTCCTTCCAGGCGCCGGATTGTTCGAGTGCCTCGAAGATCTGGTCGGGGGTGTAGGGCTTGGGGATGTAGTCGTCGGCTCCGGCGGCAAAGCTTTCGATCCGGTTTTCGGAGGTCAGCCGGGCCGTGACGATCACGATCGGAACGGCGATGATGCCCTCGGGATTTTTGAGCTCCTGGCAGACCTGGTATCCGTCCATGTCGGGGAGCATCAGGTCGAGGAAGATGACGTCGGGGGCGTGGTTTCGAATCTTCTCCAGCGCTTCGATGCCGCGAAAGGCGGACTCGGTCCGGTAGCCGCGGAGCTGAAGCAGCATGGCGAGGAGGCGGTTGGCCTCGGGCTCGTCCTCGACGATCAAAGCGGTGGGCATGGGGCGTTCTCGTCGCTCAACGGGGCGGGAGGGCCGCCGTTCGGCCGGGGCGGCTCGCCGTCCTCGGGGGGCCGGTCGGCCGATCCGGGAGGCCGCCTTTCGGGTTCATCTTGGGCCGGGAGAGGGCCGCGCGGCAAGATGGCCGTGACGCGAGTGCCTCCATCGGGGACGCTCTCGGCGAAGATCCGGCCGCCGTGCATCTCGACGAACTGCTTGGCGATGCTCAGGCCGAGGCCGAGGCCGCGTTTGTTGAAGCCGAAGTCGCCCGAGGAGTGTCGGCTTGGGTCAAACTGGGTGAAGAAGGGCTGGAAGAGGTGCTCGAGCGCCCGGGGCTCCAGCCCGATTCCGCGGTCCTCGACCTGGATGGTCGCCTCGTCGGGTGTTAGGAGCGAGGCGCGAAGCCAGATCTGGCCGCCGTCGGGCGTGAACTTGATCGCGTTGGTGAGGAGGTTGACCAGCACGGCGCCCAGCTTCTCGGCGTCGATCTCGAACGATCCGATCTCCGGTTCGACCTCGACGCCCAGCCGGAGCCGACGCGCGGAGACGAATGGACGGACCTGGTCGACCACGCTCCGGATCAGCTCGCCGAGGTCGGTCGGCCGCTTCTGGAGGGTCTTGCGGAAGTCCTCCGCCCGGAGGAGCGTGAGCATGTTGGTCACGAGCCGGGCGAGTTGCCGGCCGCTGCCGACGATCTGTCGGAGGATTTCCTGCTCGCGGTCGGGACGATCGGGGTTGGAGAGCCGGAGCAGTTCCGTCAGGCCGAGGACCAGCGTGATCGGCGTGTTGAACTCGTGGCTGGCGACCTCGATGAACGCTGTCTTGAGCTGATCGGCGCGGGCGAGCTCGCCGTTGGCCTCGACGAGGCGGGCGTTCGCCGCCTGAAGCTCGGCGATCAACCGGCGACGCTCGGCCAGCAGTTCATACTGCTCGATCCCCTGTCGGATGATCCCTTCGAGCTCGATGCTGTCCCAGGGCTTGAGGATGTACCGGAAGATGTGCCCTTCGTTGACGGCGTTGATGACCGCCTGGATGTCGGCATAGCCGGTGAAGAGCATCCGGATGGTGTCGGGCTTTCGGCCGCGGGCCTCGCGGAGCAGGAGGTCGCCGGGCATGCCGGGCATCCGCTGGTCCGACAGGAGAACCTGCACGTCGTTCCGGTCGAGAAGTTCCAGGGCCTCGGAGCCCGAGGTGCTGGTGAGGACGCGGTAGGTCCGGTGAAACTGGTGGCGGAGGCTCTCCAGGACGTCGGGCTCGTCGTCGACGACGAGGAGCGTCTGTCGTCTGCGTTCCGGCGTATTGGGTCGAGTCGCCTGCAACAAGGTCGGGTCTCCCACCGCTCCGATCGCGTGGTCGGCGTTCCTGCGCCGACAACGCTCGCCTGCTCGCCGCACCCGGTTCAGGTGATCCGGAGTTTCCGGACCTCCGCCTCGAGCGCCGATACCCGATCTTTGAGCTCGCTGACCTCGTCCAGCAGATGCTCGCGCTCCATCGCCATCGTCTCGAGATTGTCGTATTCGAGGGCAGCCTGCCGGACGGCCGCGAGTAACTCCTCGGGCTGCCAGGGCTTCTTCATGAACTGGAAGATGTGTCCCTGGTTGATAGCGGCGATGATCGATTCCAGGTCGGCGAATCCGGTGAAGAGCATCCGGATGGCGTGCGGATGCCGGGCCTTGAGCCGGGTGAGCATCTCGATGCCGGTGATCTGAGGCATCCGCTGGTCCGACATCACGATATGCACCTCCTCCTCCTGCATGATCCGGTAGCCCTCCTCGGCGCTGTGCGCTTTGAGGACCCGGAACTCGCGACGGAGGAGGTCTTGCACCGAATCGCAGACGTCGGGCTCGTCATCCACGATCAGCACGCAATGCCGTGTCGTAGGCATTATGGGGCAACTCCGCAACTCCCGTTCCGTGGTGCCGAGGGATGTCGGACACCGGGGCCGGGCTCGATCGATTGGGAGGGGGCGGTGCCGGCCGGGCGATCCGCCGTGCGGGATCGGCCGGCGATCGTGCCCACCCCCGTATCCAATCCACTATATCGCCTGTTTGCCGCTGGGACGACCACCCAGGGGCGGGGGATCGGACGATTCCGGATTCCCGAAGGCGGATTCCCGATGCAGATTCCGGATTCCCGAAGGCGGATTCCGGATTCTGGATTTCCAGGGGGAGAAGCGCCAGGCCCTCAAGGTTGGGGCGTTGCGGAGGCCGTTGCCAGCCTTCGGGCGGGCTCATCGAGGGTTGGTTCCTTTTCGGAGGGCGATTTTGTTAGGCTGAAGACGTGCGTCAGCGTCGGGAACATTGAGGCTCGAGTGATCGGAAATGCCAGCGTTCACCCACCATATTTTCGTCTGCGGGAATATCCGGGCTCCCGGCCACAAGCGAGGGTGCTGCGACCCCGAGGGTACGCAGGCGCTTCGTCAGGCGTTCCAGCGCGAGCTGAAGGCGGCCGGATTTGGGGGGATGGCGCGAGCCAACCACGCCGGATGCCTGGAGCAGTGCGAGCACGGGCCGACCGTCGTGATCTATCCCCAGGGGATCTGGTACGGGAAGGTTCGGGTGGAGGATGTCCCCCGGATCGTCGATCGGACGATCCTCGCGGGCGAGGTTCTCAACGATCTCCTGATTGAAGACGATTGCCTGAACAATCCGGATTGTCCCCACCGAGGCGGCCAGTCGGCCGGGGAGCCGGCGCGTGGTTGAGGTCGCCGAGAGTGTGGCGGGCGTCCGGGCGTCCGTCGACGGGGCTCGCGGAGAGGGTCGGGCGGTCGGACTGGTGCCGACGATGGGGGCGCTGCACGACGGCCACGTTCGGCTGATTGAGCGATGCCGTGAGGAAGCCGATTTCGTGGTCGTCTCGATCTTCGTCAACCCGACGCAGTTTGGGCCGAACGAGGACTACACCCGTTATCCAAGAACCTTCGAGGCGGATCTCGCCCGATGTCGAGGCGCCGGGGCCGCGCTGGTCTTCGCGCCGACGCCCGAGGTCATCTATCCCTCGGGCGCGACGTCAACGTTCGTCGAGGTTCCGGGTCTCTCCGAGGTTCTCGAAGGGGAGAGCCGCCCGGGACATTTTCGGGGCGTGGCGACGGTCGTGCTGAAGCTTTTTGAGATTGTCCGGCCGGACCTCGCGATTTTCGGTCAGAAGGATTATCAGCAGCAGCTTGTGATTCGTCGGATGGTAAACGACCTGCACGTGCCGGTTCGGATCGTCACCGAGCCGACCGTGCGCGAGGCCGACGGCCTGGCGATGAGCAGCCGGAACCGCTACCTCGATCCGGCTCAGCGGCAGACGGCCCTGGGGCTCTTCCGGGCGCTCACGGAGGCGCGTCGGGCGGTCGCTGGAGGAGAGACGTCGGCCGATCGGGTTCGACAGATCTTGCGAGAGACCCTAGAATCCTCCGAAGGCGTTCGACTCGACTATGCCGAGGTCGTCGACGGGAAGACCCTCGAACCGATCGACCGGCTCGGTGGCGGAATTCGGGCAGTGGCGCTGGTCGCGGCCTGGGTGGGCTCGACCCGGCTGATCGATAACCTGGCCCTCACGGAGTGATCGACTCATCATGCAGCTCTCCGTATTGAAGAGCAAGCTGCACCTCGCGGCCGTGACCCGCAGCGACCTGAACTACCACGGGAGCCTGACCGTGGACCCAATCCTGCTGGAAGCCGTCGGGCTGCTGCCTTACGAGGAGATTGTCGTGAGCAACGTGGCGACCGGCGCCCGGGCCACGACCTACACGATCCCGGGCCGTCCGGGCGAGGGAGCGATTGAGCTCAACGGCGCCATGGCGCGGCTGGGGGCCGTCGGCGACCGGGTGATCGTGATGGCGTTTGCCCGGATGTCGCCCGAGGAACTGGTCGGGCATCGCCCCCGCGTCGTCGCGCTCGACGACCGCAACCGGATCGTGGAGTGGATCGATTATCCCCCGCTCTCGGCTGACGGACCGCTCGCCGAATGGCTCGTTACGGAGACGGCCTGAGCGCCGCCCCAGGGACCCCGGAGGCTCGCCCGTCGCATGTCGCCCATTCTATTCAAGATTCCGCTAACCATCCCGTACCTCGGCCACTTCGACGTGCCGATCTACGGCTTCGGGATGATGCTGGTCATGGCGTTCGTCTTCGCCCCCTGGCTCGCCTGGTGGCGAGCCCGCCGTGAGGGGCTCAACGGCGATATCATCCTCGACGTCGGCTTCTGGATCTTCGTCTGCGGCCTGATCGGCGCCCGGGCCCTCTACTGCATCGAATACTGGGGCGTCGATATCCACAGCCTGTCCGACGCCCTTCAATACTGGCGGGGCGGCATCGTTTATTATGGCGGTGTTCTGGGGGCAGCGGTGGGATTTCTCGCCTTCTGGTGGTTCCATCGGTTCCCGATCCGGCCCTATGTCGATGCGATTGCGCCTTCAATTGCCCTGGGGACGGCGTTCGGGCGGATGGGGTGCTTCCTCAACGGATGTTGCTATGGCGACACCTGTTCGCTTCCCTGGGCGATGCGGTTCCCGGCGGGTTCGCCGCCCTGGGCCGACGAGGTCAGAAATGGACTGATCTCGCAGGGAGCGGCGACCTCCCTGGCCCTGCATCCTACCCAGCTTTATTCGGCGATTGACGGTGTGGTGCTGCTGGTCCTTCTCTCGGCGTATTATCCGCTTCGAAGGAGGGACGGTGAGGTGATTGGGGTTCTGATGCTCGCCTATCCGGTGACCCGGTTCCTGATCGAACAGCTTCGGAATGACGAGCCCGGGATCTTCCTGGGGATGACCATCTCGCAGACGATCAGCGTCGCGGTGTTCGCCGGGGCGATCCTCTACTGGGTCTGGCTCTCGCGGCAGCCGGCGGCCCGATATGTCGACGGGGCGCGGGTGGCCGGCGAGTCGAGCGTGCCGGCCTGACCGGTGCGCCGGCTCACGGGACCGGGATGTGATCGAGGATGCGCCGGAGGAGATCATCGGCGGAGAGCCCCTCGGCATCAGCCTCGTAGCTGACAAGGATGCGGTGGCGCATGATGTCGCGGGCGAGGCTTTTGACGTCGTGCGGCGTCACGAAGTCGCGGCCGGCGAGCAGGGCGTGACTTCGGGCGGCCCGGACCATTGCGATGGTCGCGCGGGGGCTGGCGCCCAGTTCCAGGAGCGGGGTGATTTCGAGGCCGTAGGCGGCCGGGTCTCGGGTGGCGCGGACGAGATCGACGATGTACTCCTTGATGGCGGGGGCGATCTGGATCGAGGCGGCCATCGCGCGGAAGCGGGCGACGTCGTCGGGTCCGTAGAGGGGTGGCTCGTGGTCGGAGGCGGGCTCGGCGACGCTCGGGAGGTCGAGCATGGCGAGCTCGGCGTCGCGTGAGGGGTATCCGACGACCAGCTTCATCAGGAACCGGTCGAGCTGGGCCTCGGGGAGTGGGTAGGTTCCCTCATGCTCGATTGGATTCTGGGTGGCGAGGACCCAGAAGGTATCGGGCAGGTTGATGGTCTCGTCGCCGACGGTGATCTGCCCCTCCTGCATCGCTTCGAGGAGGGCGCTCTGGACCTTGGCGGGTGCGCGGTTGATCTCGTCGGCGAGGAGGACGCTGGTGACGATCGGCCCGGGTCGGACGTCGAAGGTCCCGGTGGAGGGGCGGTAGATCTGCGTTCCGGTGAGATCGG
>DAIDJI010000348.1 GCA_027451455.1 Planctomycetales bacterium
GATGGTCACCCGGCGAACCTCCGAGACGGGCACGCCCATCCGCTCGGCGATCACACCCATGGCCCGCATCCGGGTCACCTGGCTCAGCGCGAACCAGTGCGATTCGGGAACCCCGGGAGCCGTCGACCGGGCGACCATGCAGTTCGCGTTGCTCGGGCTGGTGACGACCAGCACCCGGGCCGTCGGCGCAACCTGATTGATCGCCCGGCCGTGCTGAATCATGATCGGGGCGTTGAGCCGGAGCAGTTCGAGCCGATCGCGATGTTCGGGGCTGAACGGCTTGCCACCGAGCAGCAGGACCCAGTCGGCGCCCTCGAACGCCTCCATCGGGTCGGTGGTGCTCTTCACCTCGTTCAGCAAAAGCTGGGCGCAGTCCCTTAACTCCAGTTCCAGGGCGCGAAGTGGCTGGGCCGCCTCGGGGATGTCGAGGAGCCGAAGCGAGACCGGCTGGTGGGGACCAAACATCCCTCCCCCAGCGATCCGGAAGGCCAGCGAATACGCGATCCGCCCGGCCGCACCCGAGACGGCAACACGGATAGGGGGCTGTGGTATATCCATCGAAACCTCTTCGGTTCGGTTCTCAAGGGCCGGTGGCGACGACATCTGTGCCCCGTAGATCCCCCTCGATGGGCCACCCTTCCTAGCAAATCAGATGCCGATCCATCCAGCAAGGGTTCACATATCGAGATTGCATCGACCGGAGACCGTGGTTGTCGGGGTGTGGGCGTCCCGGGTCTAATGGGGACGGCCCTGGGCGTGCCGGACGGCCTGGGGACCGTGGCGGCGGCCGGGCCGGCGGGCGGATACTTCTCGGGTCGGGGGGTCGATGGGAGACGTCGCAATCGTGGGAGCGGGCGGGATGGGAACCGCGCTCGCCCTGTTTTTCGCCCGGGCGGATGACGGCGTCCGGATCTGGGCCCGCGACCCGGCCCGCGCTCGCGAGATCCAGCTCGACCGCGTCAATCGCCGTCATCTCCCGGGGATCGCCATCCCGGAGCCGATCCGGATCACGGCTGACGCGAGCGAGGCTCTCCAGGGCGCCGGGCTGATCGTCGCCTCGGTGCCGACCTCGTACCTCCGCGAGACCCTGGGCCGGCTCGCGAGCCAGGTCGCGCCAGGGGTTCCGGTCCTGAGCGTGGTCAAGGGGATCGAGTTCGGCACGTTCGCACGCCCGAGTCAGATCATTGCCGAGGTGCTTGGACCCCGGCCGATTGCCGTACTAAGCGGACCGAGCCACGCCGAGGAGCTGGCGCGGGGGCTCCCGGCTTCGGTGGTCGTCTCGGGGGCCGACCCTCAACTCAACGAGGAAGTGCGCGACCGCCTGA
Organism: Planctomycetales bacterium; assembly: GCA_027451455.1. Classification (GTDB taxonomy): domain Bacteria; phylum Planctomycetota; class Planctomycetia; order Isosphaerales; family Isosphaeraceae; genus JAKAUH01. The sequence continues at coordinate 1,326 of DAIDJI010000348.1, forward strand.
GTCACGCCTCGCTCCGCGTCTACACCAGCAGCGACGCCCTCGGCGTGGAACTGGCCGGTGCCTTGAAAAACATCCTGGGGATCGCGGCGGGGATTTGCGACGGCCTCGATTTCGGCGATAATGCCAAGGCGGCCCTCCTGACGCGGGGCCTCGTCGAGATCGCCCGCCTGGGCGTTGACCTCGGGGCGCGGTTCGAAACGTTCTACGGCCTGGCAGGTGTGGGGGACGTCGTAACGACCTGTTACAGCCCCTACGGCCGAAACCGGGCCGTCGGCGAGCGAATCGGTCGGGGTGAGGCGATCGATCGCGTCCTTGGCGACATGGTCAATGTCGCCGAGGGGGTGCCAACCACGCGGAGCGTCCACCACCTCGCACAGAAACGAGGGGTGGAGATGCCCATCACCGCGGAACTCTACCGGGTCCTCTTCGAAGCAAAGCCGCCCCGTGTCGCGGTGACCGACCTGATGGAGCGGAACCCGAAGCGAGAGTGGGACTAAAACCTTGACCACGCCGACCGGATCTTGCGGAATCGCCTTCAAGGAGTGGGCCGGGGTCTGCGAGGCTCTCGGCCGCGGCCGACAGACGATCCTGCTCCGCAAGGGGGGAATCTCCGAGGACTCCGGCGCGGGCGCCTTTGTCCCCGATCATCCCGCCTTCTGGCTCTTCCCGACCGCCGTCCACCAGGCACAGCAGGGGCTCCGCGCCGAGTCGCCAACGCTCGCGATCGGACCAACCGTCCCGATCCGCCTGCTGGCACAGGTCGAGCATGTTCGCCGGGTGGTCGACGAGGCGTCTCTCCCTGCGCTCGAGAATTTCCACATTCTCACCCCCGAAACGGTCCGCAACCGGTTCCATTACCGGGAGCCCGGGCTCTGGGTCCTGGTCGTCCGGATCTGGCGGCGCGAGGCGCCCATCGCGATCGAAACGACGCCCGAACAGGCCGGTTGCAAAACCTGGGTGACCCTTGACCATCCCCTGCCCGTGGACGGAATAACCCCGGTCCTGAACGATCGCGAGTGGGCCGAGGTGGCGGCCCGGCTTGCTTCCATCCTCGACGGTGCGGGAGATCGCCCGGCCGCAAACAGCCGCGGCATCGGCGCCGCGTGAGCGTCTCCAGACCGGCCACTTCGGCCGGATCGGGGCTCCGGAGGGTAGTTTGATGCGGCGATGGCTGATCCGCGAGGCCCGGGAGTTCCCGGCGACGACCGCCATCTGGACCACCTGGATCGTGGTCTTCGCCGCGATGACCGCCGACCACCTGGCCTCGGGCGAGCCGCTCTCGGCGACTCGCTGGCTGTTCTTTGGCTTTGACGGCGGTGTAGGGTTTGGCGACCTCACTCTCGACGACCTGGCACGCGGCCAGTTCTGGCGGCTGATCACCTGCAACTTCCTGCATTACAGCCTGATTCACCTGGTTCTCAACGCGATCGCGATGTATCAGGTGGGAAGCTGGATCGAGTCGACCTATGGCTCTCCGCAGACGCTCTTCCTCTTCGGGCTGACCGGCGGGGGCGGCAATCTGGTCTCCTCAGCCGCGCGATACGGCCTCGGTCTCAGCCGAGTGGTTCACTCCGCCGGGGGCTCGGTGGCCATCATGGGGCTGGTCGGGCTTTGCGCCGTCGCCGGCTGGCGGGCGGGCGATGCCGAGGGGCGTCGACTCTTCCGGCTGATGGTGGTCTTCATCGTCCTGACAGCCGCCCTCGGCGCCGCCTTCCCTCAGACCATCGACAACTGGGGGCACGGCGGCGGGCTGATCGTTGGCCTCGCCGCTGGACTGGCGCACGGAAACCTGGTCGGACGCGTCGGGAAACCTTCGGCGTCGGGTGCTGGCGCGGCGATGGTCTTGCTCTTCGTCGGGTCGGCCGTGGCCCAGTACGCGGCCGATCGCCGCGATTCCCCGGCCCGGCTCGAACGGACGCTGGTCCGGCGATCGGGCTATCTGACGCGAGCCGCCCGTGAGCTGCACTGGCTCCGCCGATCCGACCCGCCGCGCGACCATCTCACCATTGCCGCGAAGTGGCTGAAGGTTCTGGACGAGCTACTCGACCGCCCCGGCCGGGTCGAGGCCGCCGCGATCCGGCCGATCCTCGACGAGGCCTGCAACGGCCCGTTGCCGCCTGGGCGCCGTCGCGAGCTGGACCAGCACCTCCAGTTGCTCCTCGACGCGATCCGGCGGCGATACGACCAGGACCGCGACCGGCTCCGCGACCTCCGAGGGTCGAAACGGACGCCGGGACGTCCCTCGCCAGACGTACGTGGAGATACAGCGAACGCCAACCGGCGTCTCCAGGCAACCGAGGAAAGCGATCGAGGGACGCATGCCGATCCGTCCACCGGGCCGCGAACCGATCTTCGGGCGATACCAGATTCTCAACCCGATCTCTGATGACCCAACCCTCTACCGGGCGCGCGACCTCCGACTCGGTCAGATCGTGGCGATCAGGTTCCTGGAGAGTCCGGGTCCGATCCTCGGGGAGTTGCGGGCCGCGGCCCGGGTTCGTCATCCCAACGTGGCCGCCGTCCTCGACGCGAAAGGGGTCGGCGGATTCGCCGTCATCGTCTGGGAATACGCCGAGGGGATCAACCTCCAACAGGCCATCCACCAGCGCGGTCCGATGCCGGTTGCCGAGGCCCTCGACCTCCTGATCCAGGCGGCGCGCGGGCTCGCGGCGGCCCACGAGCGGCAAGTCTTCCACGGTGCCTTGAAGCCTTCCCAATGGCGGCTGGACCCGGGTGGCACCCTCCGGCTGACGGGTCTGGGCGGCTCTCGGCTCACGATCCCGAAGGATCTCCGGGCGGACGTCGACATCGGCCGGCTCGGCGGCCTGCTCCACTTCCTGCTCATCGGCCGAGAGCCCTTCCCGATGGCCTCGCCCGACGATCGATGGTCGCCCGCCACCGATCGGCTCGCGCCCGAGATTCGCATCCACCGGCCCGACCTTCCCTCGCCCCTCGTCGACGCCTACCGGAAACTCATGGCCCCGCGACCCGAGGACCGTCCCCAATCCATGGCCGATGTGGTCGCAATGCTCGAATCCTGCCGTCTGGCGATCTCGGGCGATCGGCCGAAGCCGACGATCGGCCCCGAGTTCGACCTCTCTGGTCTGGGGATCGAGCCGGGTTCGGCTTCCTCGCCGCCGACCACGCCCGACCAGCCGATCGGCCCGCCACTCCGGGGACACGGGCGCGAGGTCGCCGGTCTCTCGATCGCGGCAGCCCTCGCGATGCTGGCGATCATCGGACTGATCGTTTCCAGGCGGCCGAACCCGATCCCGCAGCCGGCCCCGGTAAAGGGGCCCGCGAGAACAACCCCGGCCCCGCCTCCCGCGCCGGTCTTCGGCGAACCGAGGACCCTCTACGCCAAACCTGCCGACGCCCCCCAATGGATGCTCGCCTCGCGACGCCCGGTCCCGAGCAGGAACGTCCAGCCCGACGGCCTGAATCCGCACGGTTCCGGAAGCTACCTCGTCGCCTACCGGCAAAAGCTCGGCGACTTCATCCTCGACCTCGATTACCGTCTCGCCCCGGGCGGCGATTCGGGCGTCTTCGTCCGCGTCGGAAACCTTGACGACCCGATGCGTACAGGACTGGAGATCTCGATCAGCGACAGAGACGGCACGGGCCTCGACGCGCCTGGTGCGATCCGGGGACTGGTTGGTCCCTCGATGAACGCGCGCAAGCCGGCCGGCGAGTGGAATCACCTGACGATCACCGCGATCGGGCCGCCGATCGCCGTCTCGCTCAACGGGCAGGACGTATCGCGAATCCAGCTCGACGAATGGACGACGCCCGGCCGACGACCCGACGGAACGCCCCACGACTGGCCCGGCCTTGATCCCGCCCGCCTCCCACGGACCGGTTTTCTCGGCTTCCAGGACCTGGTTGGCGATTGCTGGTTCCGGAACGTCCTTGTGAAAACCCCGCCCCCTCGTCGCGATGAGTCCCGACGGTCGGCGTCTCAGGGCGCGAAGGGATCGGCGGGGAACCCGATATTGCCGACGATCGCCCGATACTCGGGCATCGGGCGAAACGGGGCGAGTAGTGGGTCGTCATGGAAGTCGGAGACCTCGCGGAAGCCAGCCCCGGCGGCCTCGCGGAGAGTCGCCAGGGCATGCCGGGTGAACCGGCGTCGGCGCGAGGCGGCGAAGGTCGCGTTGGGTGCGGCGATGGCGTCGAGAACATATCGCCCGTATTCCCGGGCAATCTCGACCAGGACCACAGGATCGGTCGGGGCGTCGCGGTCGGCCTCGCGACGGAATCGGTCGGCCTCGCCGACGAGCCCGTGCGCGGCCAGTTCCTCGGACAGCAGCCGACGGACAATAAACAGGTAAGCGCGCGACTCTATATCAGCGGGTTCTTTCGCGAGCGCTTCCGCGTAGAGGCGTTCCGATCGGCGAAGCCACTCGAGGTCAAGCCGTCCGTCGTCGCGCTCGCGGTATCCGGCGAGCATCCAGCAGGCCACAGCGTAGGCGCGGAGATGATCCGTGGGAAGCGGACGGATTGCGGCGATCGCGCCATAAAGCTCGACGATCCGCGCTTGCACGTCCCACCGGATCGCGGCAAAGCGGGCAGGATCACTGTCGGTCGCCGCCCCGCGATTGTGGAGGATCCGGGCCAGCGCGAGCCGGATCGTCAGGCGTCGCGAGGCGAGCAGGTCGGTACGGGCGTCGAGCTGCTTCAGAATGCGCTCACCCTGCTCGTAGGCCGCAAGGGCCTCGTCGGGTGCGTTCTTGCCAAAGAGGCGCAGGCCCAGCTCCTCATGCGCAAGGCAAAGTTCCAGGGCCCTTGCAATATCATCGGGGCTCTCGCGATGGATCGCCTCGTAGAGAACGATCGCTCGCCGGCCCGCGGCGATCGCGTCATCGACCCGGTTGACAGCCGGCAACGCC
>DAIDJI010000349.1 GCA_027451455.1 Planctomycetales bacterium
GGGACGATTCGAGCGGGCGATCCGGCTCCCCGACGAGATCGACGCGGCCCACGTCGAGGCCGAGTTGAGCCGGGGGGTCCTCCGGCTGACCCTGCCCAGGAGCGCCGAGGCGAAGCCCCGAAAGATCGCGCTGAAGTCGAGCTGATCGGCTTGAGAATGGCCCCGGCACGTCGCGGTCGGGAGGACTGCGGCGCGTCCGTCGGGCGTCCCGATATCCGCCCATCCCCACCCCGACTCCCCATCCGAATCCGAGGAGACCGACGCGATGTCCGTCGAACGCTGGGATCCGTTCCGCGAGGCGGTGAGCCTCAGCGATGCGATGAACGCCCTTTTCCGCGAGAGTTTCATCCGGCCGTCGAGCGTGCCGGGTCAGCCGGGCGCCCCCGGGTTGTTGCCGCTCGACGTCGTCGAGGATGAGAATGCGTTTGTGGTGAAGGCGTCGCTGCCGGGCGTGAAGCCCGACGACGTGCAGATCACCGTCCACGGCGACACCCTGACCATCCAGGGCGAGTCGCGGGCGGACGAGGAGAAGAAGGGCGAGCGGTGGCACCTCCGCGAGCGCAGGACCGGCCAGTTCCGCCGGACGCTCTCGCTGGCGACACCCGTCGACTCCGACAAGGCCCAGGCGACCTTCGAACACGGCGTGTTGACGCTCACGCTCCCCAAGTCGGAGCAGGCCAGGCCACGGCAGATCAAGATCGGGCGGTGAAAGTCATTTGGTCCTTGAGTCCCTGTCACGCTGCCGCGGGGCTCGGAGCCGCATCGACCTGGCGAGGGATCGCCGTTGATGTCATCCCGCGAACGTCGGCCCCGAGGATGAGCCTGGAGGGAGGGACCACGAAAGGCACGAAACAGGACTCTGGCGGAGGCGTGGGAAGCGCCTGAGCGATCCCGCACCAGGGCTTGCCTCGACCACGCCACGGTCTTCATTCGTGCTTTTCGTGTTCCCTCCCCTGCGCGACGTGATCGGAGTTCCGGGCGTGGCCGCCCTTCCGGCTCGATACGATCGGCATGACTAGCTCCCTCCCTTCGCCAGATCTCGTCCTTACCACCCCGACCGGGGATGAAATTGCGCAGTTCGTGCCGCCGGTGGGCCCGCGACGTGCAAGGAATGGGGGGCAGGGGAGGGACTTACATGATCTGGCAAGAGATCATCGGATGGGGGAGCGGACTGATCCTGCTCCCCACCTTCGGCGTCCAGACGTATCGACAGTGGCACGAGCGCCATAAGCACGTCGGCGCGACGTCGCTCTGGTTCTTCGTGCTGGCGTTCGTCGGGACGCTCGGGCAGCTCGTCTACAGCACGATGGTCCACAACCTGGTCTACATCGCGCTCAACGGCTGCCTGGTCGTGAACAACGCAATCGGGCTCGGGATCGCCATCCATCGGGCGCGGATCGCCAGGCGGGCGGACGATGGGAACGACGACTGAAGATCCCAAATATCCAGGACCACCGGCTCATTATTGGCGATGCCCCGACCCCGTTAGCCCAGCTCGGTGGGACGCTCATGACTGCGGAGGCGTCGCGCGTTGCGGGCGATCGACACTGTCAAGTAAACGGTGAACACAAGATGCCCCGCGCCAACGATCATGCTACCCCACGGACCGGCCGCGCGATCGATCAGCCAGGCGAATCCCCAGAGGATGAGCGGGAAGACCGGTAGGATCGGGAAAAGGCTGACCCCGCGCCGTTGCTCTGCCGGCACGCCTCGGAGAGCGTCTTCTGCGGCAAGCTCGGTCGCCGCCGCCACAGCCCACAAGCACCACACGAGAAGGATGAACAGCAGGAGAACCCACGGCGGCATCGCTCATCCTCCACCGGCGAACGACCAGGACTGGCCCGAGAGTGGGCGTCGCTCCGGAGGGCTATCTCACTTCCATCATCGGCCGCGTTCGCGCTGGGGGAAGTTCGCGCCCTGTCTGTTGGAAGTGATCGATGATCTCCTGGACGACCTCGCCAAGTTCCTTGTAAACCTGGACCGGATCGTCACCGTGGATTCCGGTCATCAGATCGGGGCACTTGCCGATGTAAACCTGGTCTTCGTCGCTCCACTCGACCCAGCGATGATAGACGTCGATCGGCTTCATTTGTCTACTTCCTCGATCGCTCGTTGGACCTGTCTTTCCTGATAGTTCCTGGCGTCGTCACCGTCCTGACCGATGAGGGTCACGGCCCCCGGGTAACTCGGGTGCGTGAACTTTCGATGCGAGCCTTTGCCACCACCGGGGACGATCGCAAAACCGGCGTCCATCAAGTCCTTCACCAGCTCTCGGATCTTTCTTGGCAAGCCATCGCTCCATCGCCTGGCTCAACAATCCGGCCTGCCCGAGCGACCTGTGATTCTACCAGAAACGGCGGTCGCGGGCGGCGTCTGCCGTCGCTCGAGGTGGGGCGTCACTCGAAGGGGTAAAGGAACGTCTCAGGGCCGCCAATCCCCGTCGGCCGTCCCGTCCGGACTCGCCAGAACGACCTTGTAACCGTCCGGATCGCGCAACCAAATTTCCCAGTGATTGGGGCCGCCATCCCCATCGGGCGGGTTCCGATGGCGAGGCAAGAGGACCTCGACACCCATGGTTTCGGCCCGGGCGATCGCCGCATCGATGTCATCGACTTCAAACCACAGGAGCAGCCCATTTCCGGGAGGCCGATTGTCCGGGTCGCCGATCGGTCCGTGATGATGCTCGACGTCCCACCGATGCAACTGCAAGACCAGCTTACCGGAGACCACGAGACGCTCGTAATTCGGCCCGCCGTGGCCGCTCTCGCACCCAAGCAATCGTTGATACCAGCGACTGCTCGCTTCCACATCATCCACGCAGATTAGTGGTTGCGGACGCATCCGGTTCACCCCTCGTGGTCGGAAGTCCTGTTTGGCCTATTCCAGGTTATCCAGGGATCAGCGGCTTACCGAAAGGCGGGCCCGCAGCATCGCCATCTGAGAGAAGGCGGACGCCCGAGCCGCCGGGGCAATGCCGCGGTCTACCGTAGCCAGAGGCCGATGACGACGAGGAATGGGACGGCCACGGTACCCAGGATGGCCGCCGACAGCGAGACCACCAGCCGCCTCGTCCAGACGATCGGAGGGCTGCTCGCGAGCCGCCGCCAGACGGCCGCCCAAAGAAGCATGCCGACGATGCAGACGAGCACGGGGAAGAATTCCATGGCTGGCCTCGATCCTCGGAAGGTGCTTGGTGGACGGACGGTTCCTGGAGTCGTTCGTCGCCGGAGTGAAATTCTTGGGCGATTCGTTCGTCTCACCAGGAATCGGCTTGCGCATGGGCAAGCCCTCAAGAAGCCCTTACCTTCTCAGAGCTGGGAAGGCTCCTCCTCAGCGGAGACCGGAGCCCGACGCCCGATCCCCAGCGCCACAATAATCATCGCCGAGACGACCATTGAGGCGGCCAGGTACCAGATCCCGTATCGATACTGCTTCGTCACCTGCTTGACCACGCCGAGGACCGTCGGGCCGACCATCCCGCCGAGGTTGCCGAACGAGTTGATCAGTCCGATCGACGCCGCCGCCGCCGACTCCGTCATCAGGAGGCTCGGCAGCGCCCAGAACGCCGGCAGGTACGCCTTGGTTCCTACCATCGCCAGCGTGAAGAGTGAGATCGTCAGCCAGAGTGTTCCCTTGCTTTCGGGGATCATCGCCAGCACCAGGGCTCCCAGAATGATCGGTCCCGCCGCGTGCCATCTCCGCTCGTGGTTCCGGTCGGAGCTCCACCCGACCAGAAGCTGACTCACCAGCGAGCCGATCGGCGGGATGATGATCAGGTAGGCCACCTGCTTCACGTCGAGCGAGTACCAGTCGCGGACGATCGAGGCCATGTACATCTCGACCCCGTAATTGCCCGTCACCACGAAGAAATACGCGGCGGCGAGGGCCAGCACCTTCGGATGAGTCAGGCCCTGGAGGACCGTCATGTGCCCGTCAGGCGACTCTCGGGGCGGGGGCGTCCCGTCGGCGATCGCGGCGGCGTGGCGGGCGGCGGCGCCTCGGGCGGCGGCGGCACGTTGCTCGGCCTTCTCGCGGGCGAGCGTCGACTCCAGCGCCTCGCGCTCCTCGTCGGTCAGCCACTTCGCCTGCGAGGGCCGGTCGGTCAGGTAGATCAGCGTCAGCACCCCCAGCACGATCGCCGGAAGCCCCCAGAAGATGAACGCCCATTGCCAGCCGACCATCCCCATCAGCTTCGGGTTCCCGTTCTGGCCGATCGACATGATCGCCTGCGAGATCGGCGGACTTACCACCTGCGCGATCGGCGTTCCGATGAAGAACCAGGCCAGCGCCTTGGTCCGGTCTCGGCGGGGGAACCAGTGCGTCAGGTAGACAATCACCCCCGGGTAAAACCCCGCCTCGGCCAGCCCCAGCAGAAACCGGACCGAGAAGAATTGCAGGACCAGATCGCTCCCCGGGCTCCGGAGCGACTCCGCGGCCGAGCCCGCCCACTCCGAGGTGGTGCCGAGGCCCCAGTTCGCAATCGGGTCCAGCCCCGACGCCAGGAATTCGACCACCCACATCGCCATCGGCGTGATCACCGGAATCCGGTAGTGGACGAACGCCGTCATCCCGGCCACGATCCCCCACGAGATCATGATCCGGCAGATCCACTTCCGCGCACTCCAGCGCTCGACCAGAAGCGTCCCGGGGATCTCCAGGACCAGGTAGCCGATGAAGAAGACGCCCATGCCAAAGCCGAACGCCGCCTCGGTGAAGCCCAGGGGCGCCAGCTCGCGCTGCATGTCGAGTTTCGCGAAGCCGACGTTGACCCGGTCGACATACGCGATCACATAGCTGAGGAACAGTAGCGGAAGCAACCGGACGTACGCCTTGGCACGCGCGCGGTCCAGCGGGCCAGCGGTTGGGGGAGAGATCGACATGTGGCAAGCTCGCTCGCTCGATGGAGAGTCGTCGGGTCACGTCGGAATCCGAGGGTAACGCGCCGGAAGGCCGATCGCAAACCTTTGCCGCTCCAGCCGATCGGAAGTGGCATCGCGTGCCGGGTTCTGGTCCAATGGATCGATCGACGTTGCGATCGGCGTCCCCGAACTCCGAGAAACGGACCCATCCCCATGCCGGCTCCGATCCCCGGTCTGCTGAGATCCCGCCCGGCAACGATCGCTCTGACCACGGCCCTCGCCATTGCCTCGGCGCTCGTCGCGGCCTCGTTCTGGTCCGACGACGCGAGGAACGTCGGTGCCGGCGCCGGCGCCGGGACATCTTCGAGCGAGGTCTGGTGGCGAGTCGAGGGACCGGGCATCCTCCGGCCCGAGGTGGTTCCCGCCGACCGGGCGGCGATCGGCGATGACGAGGAAATCCTCGGCGTGATCGTCGACGGCCGGCCCCGCGCCTACCGGCTGCGTGCCTTTCTGGATCCGTCGGCGCACATCGTCAACGACGTCATCGGCGACCGTCCGATCACGGTCGCCTATTGCAACCTCTCGGACTGCGCCCGGGCTTACGGCGGACCGCCCGGCGGCGCGCCGCTCGACATTTCACAGGCCGGCCTCAAGGACGGCCAGATGATCGTCCGGGCGGCCGGCGGCTACTTCTGGCACCGAGACGGCCGACCCTTCGAGCCCGCCCCCGGCGTCGGCACCGAGCCCGCGTTTCCCTATCCCGATTACCCGATGGAGCGGCGGAAATGGGGCGACTGGCGGCGCGAGCACCCGACGACCGATCTCTACGCGACCCCGACTCGTCCGTAGATGGATTCCCGGGAAGAAACGGTGGAAATGCGCCGTCCATCCTGATACATTTCCTTACGCCTCATCGAGTCGCACATTTCTGGTGCGTTAAGTCCGTTGAAGCGCTCATGTCTCAAGGGGAGAAGCTATGAAAATGAAGCGGTGGATTTTGATGGGCCCGGCGGCGGCGACCGTCGCGGTCTCGCTCTGGGGCTGCAGCGATGACCGCCCGGCGGCCGAGGCGTCGCGGGCCGAGGCCAAGGTCACGGGCACAGTGAAGATTCACGGCAAGCCCATGGCTTCCGGCGAGATCACCTTCAATCCTGCCAACTACCAGCGCGACGCCGAGCCGCGCAAGGCGCCGATCAAGAACGGGTCGTATGAGATCACCACCCTGGTCGGCCAGAACTCGGTGCTGGTCACCGGCCCCGAGATCACCAGGGAGCCGGAGCTCGGCTACGCCGGGCAGTCGATCGACGTGAGCGCGTCGGGCAGCACGCTGAACATCGAACTGCCACCC
>DAIDJI010000350.1 GCA_027451455.1 Planctomycetales bacterium
CGTTTCTGCTCCTCGCTGCCAAACCGGGCGATTGGCAGTGTGACCGTCCACAGTTCCGCATTCAGGGCGAAGATCAGCCCGGAGTCCTCGCAACCCTGGCCAAGGGCTTCCATCGCGGCCACGGTCGTCGGCAGATCCTCACCGCGCCCGCCGTACTCGGGCGCGACCGGAAGACCCGCGATTCCGAACCGCGCACAGCGCCGGAGTCCTTCACGCCAGAAGCCGTAATCGTCGCGATCGGCGGCCTCAACCGCCAGTTCCTCGCGAGCGAAGGCCAGGGTCGCGTCGTACCACCGGCGTTGCGATTCCGAGAACGAAAAATCCATTTCTTGAATTCCTTGTTATTTGTTATTGGTAATTCGTAATTGGTAATTCGTGGGCCTGCCCGAGGTCGGGACGCCGATACCGACAAGAGGCCGGCACCAATTACCAAGAACCAATTACCAATAACAAATAACTCAAATAACTCGTCACGAAGACTTCAAGTTCTTGCTCGCCAGCCACTTCTTCATCTCGTCGATGACGATGACGTTGTCGCCCTTGACCGGCGAATCCTTCTTCGGGACGACGATGCGAACGCCGGTGTCGATGGTGTCGGTGCCGTTCGGGAGCATTTCGTCGATGACCTTCTTGTCGTCCTCGACAAGAGCCTTGAGCAGCTTGACCCCTCGGTAGCCCATTTCATAGGGGTTCTGGCAGATGGTGGCGTCGATCTTGCCATCGACGACATCCTGAACGGCGAGTTCGTCGAGGTCAAAGGTGACGATCGTGGAGGACTTCCGGCGATCGGGGAACCGGTTGACTTCCTCGGCGATGTAGTGGGCATTGTACGACCAGATGCCGAGGAAGACGTTGGTTTCGGGATACTTGCTGATGGCGGTCTGGACGTTCTGCATGGCCTTGGTCTTGTCCACGCCGTCCTCGAAGACCTCGATGGCGTCGTGCTGCGAGTCGATCCGAAAGGCATTTCCCGCCCCTGCGAAGAAGCCCTCTCGGCGCTCGAGGGCGTTGGCTGCTGCGGCAGTCCCCACGAAGGCGACGACCTTGCCTCCCTGCGGGCGGAGCATCTTCGCGACCTGGCCGGCGACCTCGCCCGCCTTCCGGTTCACCGTGCCGATGTAGGCACGACGGCTTTCGGGCTCTCCGTCCGAATCGACGGCGATCACGACCTTCCCCTGCTTCCTTAGTGCCTTCATCTTATCGGCGATCCCAGGCGCGTCCTTCTCCATGACGGAGATGGCCACGCCCTTGACGTCGGGCAGGCTGAGGACATCTTCCAGCAGTCGGATCTGGCCGGCGGTGTCTCCCTCGTTGCGCCGCATTTCCACCTGGGCACCAAGGGCGGCAGCTCCGTCGTTCATCCCCTTCTCGACGGCGTTCCACCAGTCGGAGTTGCCGTTGGTGAGAAAGACCAGCCGAGGCGCTGATCCGGATTTGCCGGAAGAGGGTCCGCCGCCTGGTCCCGCGCCCGGACCCGGCGGGGAGCCGGTCTCGGGCTCGCTCTCTCCGCACCCGGCGCAGGCAAGCGACGAGGCGAGCAGGGATAGAAAGACCGCTTTCGCGCCGTGGCGGCGGAGGTTGGTGAGGGTCACGCGTGATTCTCCCGGTCTGGACTGCCCCATTGCGATCGACGGTCTGTTATCATAAAGGAAGGAACACCAGGGACCAAGGACCAAGGGCGGCTCCATGCGATGGGATGACCGGGTTTATGGCGGCGTCGCGATCGACGATCCGGCCATTCTCGGACTGATCGAATGCCCCACATTCCAGCGATTACGGGGTGTGCGCCAGGCTGGACCATCAGCGCTGGCTTTTCCGTTCAAGGACGTCACCCGGTACGAGCATAGCCTGGGTGTCTCTCTCCTGCTGCGCCGGCTGGGTGCCGACCGACGCGAGCAGGTCGCCGGCCTGCTCCACGACGTCTCGCACACCGCCTTTTCGCACGCGGTTGACTTCCTGATCCACTCCATCGAGCAGGACCACCACGAGCGGCTCAAGCCGATGATGCTCGACCGCCCCGACCTCGCCAGTGCCCTTGGCCAGATGGGATTCGCGCCCTCCGAGTTCTACGACGACTCGATCTACCCGCTCCTCGAACAACCGATCCCCTGGCTCTGTGCCGATCGGCTGGATTACTTCCTCCGCGACGGGATCACCTGCGGGGTGGTCAGCCGGGCCGCCGCCGATCGGGTGCTGGCCAGTCTCGACGTCGAGGATTCTCGGATCATCCTGACCGACGTCGAGGTCGCGCGCGAGGCGGTCGAGCTCTTCGCGATCATGAACCGAGACTGGTGGGCGAGCCAGACCGAGGCGTTCATCTACAACGAGTTCGCCGCCGCGATCCGCGAGGCGCTCGATCGGGGGGTGATCCGCCCTGACGACCTGATGAGCCGAGATGACCTGGTCCTGGCGAAGCTCGACGCGGCCGAGCTCCCATCGATTCGCCGCCGACTCGATTCCATCCGACACTTCGACCCAGCCTCGGCCGTCGGCTACGTGCCGAAGGTTATCCCGAAGGTCCGATGGCTCGATCCGCCCGTCCGCGTCGATGGTGCTGTCGTCCGGTTCTCGGAGATCCAGTGAGCGGGAGCTTTCCCGAGCGATCTCCCTTCATGGGACCAAGGACGATCAGCCCTGTAGGAGCCAGCCCCATCCACATCCGCGCCCTTCATCAAAATTCTCAAACGACCGCTGACGGCTCCTCCGTCGTGATGTGACGGTTCTCGAAGACCGGGTCGGGCGAGGGGAAGTCGCGTCGGTAATGCACCCCGCGCGACTCGCGGCGCTCGGTCGCCGCGGCGATCATCAGTCGAGCCGCTAAAAGCATATTTTGAAGCGTCCAGCCGGCCGGGTCGGTGAATTCGAGCGGGAGGATGTAGCGGCTCCATCGGTCGACACGATCCGCTGCCTCGGCCAGTCCCTCGGCGTTTCGAGTGATTCCCATCCGACGCCAGAGCAGGGATCGGAGCGATTCGCGAACGTCGGCGACATCGATCCGGGCATGCCCGTCTCGCCGACCGGGCGCAGAGATCGGAGGAACTTCCAGCGGCCTTGGACCCTCGCGGTCGAGCTGTTCGACGATGTCCTCCGCTGCGCGAGAGCCGTAGACCAGCCCTTCGAGCAGACTGTTCGACGCGAGCCGATTGGCGCCGTGGAGTCCGGAACTGCTCACCTCGCCGGCCGCCCAGAGACCGGGGAGTGTCGTTCGGCCCGCGAGGTCGACCGTCACTCCCCCGATCATGTAGTGGGCTCCCGGACAGACCGGGATCGGGTCTCGGGTGATATCCAGCGCAAAGGTTCGGCAGAGGCGATCGATCCCGGGGAACCGTCGGCGGATGAGCTCGGGATCGAGGTGCGAGAGGTCAAGGTAGACGCTCGGGTGCTGCGTCCTGGCCATCTGTGCGGCGATCGCCTGCGAAACGTCGTCTCGGGGCGCCAGTTCGGCCATCGGATGATACGACGGCATGAACCGGTCGCCATTGCAGTCGCGCAGATACGCGCCCTCGCCGCGGATGGCCTCGGTCAGGAGATGGCGGGCCGATCCGGCGAGGTAGAGAACCGTTGGGTGGAACTGCATGAACTCCATGTCGCGTAGCACAGCACCGGCACGGAAGGCCATGGAATGGCCGTCTCCGGTGGCGATCGGTGGATTGGTCGTCTCCCGAAAGAGCTGCCCTGTGCCACCGGTTGCCAGAACGACGGCCCGCGCCCAGACCAGGGCGAGCCCACGGTGCCTGTCCCAGACCAGGACACCCCGACATCGGCCTTCGTGTGTCAAGAGGTCGATGGAGAATGTGTTCTGCCAGACGCGAACATTGGGCCGGCTCTTCGCCTTCTGGATCACGGCGCGCATGATCTCCCGGCCGGTCTCGTCCCCCAGGGCGTGGGCAATCCGGGCGTGCGAGTGCCCTCCCTCTCGGCCGAGCGAGACCTGGCCATCGACCTGGTCGAAGTGCGTCCCCCACTCGATCAGCTCGGCGATACGGGCGGGGGCCTCCCTCACGACCATCTCGACGACCAACGGATCGCAGAGTCCCTTCCCGGCGGCAATCGTGTCGGCGATGTGGTTGTCGAACCGGTCCTCCGGGTCGAGAACGCCCGCGATCCCGCCCTGAGCGTAATGGCTGTTGCTCTCGCGAACCTCGTCCTTGGTGATGACCAGGACGCGGTAGCGCTCGGGGATGCCGAGCGCCGCTCGAAGCCCCGCAATCCCCCCGCCGATCACCAGGACATCGGCAAAGTGATGCGGGACCTCACGGGGATCGAAACCGATCAGGTAGCCGCGCTCCACGGATTCCCGATCGTTGCCCCATGGATTGACGGGCCTCTGACGACCGACGCTCGGCATGTCCACTTTCCTCGGCGAGGCTCGTCAGCGGCGCGACTTGTTGTCGCGGGCGATCCGACTTCGGAAGTTGTAGTAGAACTGGCGGTACTGTGGAGGTGGGTCCGTGCCGTTCCCCTGGTTGAGCCCCTTCATCGCGTCCTGGGTGATCCCGCGCGTATTTCGGATCTGGTCGCTGCTGAATCGCTTCACGCCGGCACCAGGAAGATTGGCGCCAGGGGCGGCCGGCGCCTGCGTGCCGACCTTGACCTCGACTTCCTTGCCCTCGCGACCGGGTCCGACCTTGGGCTTCTCGAACTGGCGGGCGAATTGTTCGAGCTGCTCCTTGCTCAGGCCCGTGCGCTGTTCGAGTTCCTTCGCGGTCTCGGCGTCCTTGAGGGCATCGGAGAGCTTGTTCAGGGTCAGCGAGGATTGCTGGGCCCCCTTCGGAGCGACGTCATCCTGGCCGAACGGATTGGCGGGATCCTCGGCCTTCGGTGAGGGAGTGGTCTCGTCCTTGGGGACGGAGCCATCGCCCGGGTTGCCGGCGGTCTGCTGGCCATCGCCACCGCCGCCGACGGTCGGATTACTGGCTCCAGAACCGCCCCGATTCTTGCCCATGCCGGGCTGGTTGCCTCCGCCGGTCGCTCCGCTGGAGCTGGTTCCGCCCGGCTGACCGCCTGGCTGGCTCGACTGTCCGGAACTGTTCCCCTGGCCGGGTTGCCCGGCGTTGCCACTGGCATTCTGGTTCGAGCCGCCCTGCGGCTGCCCGCTCTGGCTCGGGGCGCCCGATTCCGAAGCACTGTTCGCGCCCGGGGGAGTGCCGCCCGACGGATTGCCCTGGCCCGGGGCCGCTCCTCGCGGACCGGATGCTTGCCGCTCGGAAGGCGACCCGCCGGCATTCCCGGACTGAGTCCCTCCCTGGCCGGGCTTTCCCGCACCTTGAGGGCCACCGGCCGGACCCTGTCCGCTGCCGCCGGCCTGACCGGAACGGTTCCCGGCCTGGGACGATCCTGCGCCCGAAGAACCCGCGCTCGGTGTTCCACCTCCGTTCGGATTCGTCTGCGAGCCCATCCCCTGACCGGGCTGATTTCCGGTTCCCTGACCGGGCTGGTTTCCGGAGCCTTGGCTCGTTCCTTGGCCGGGCTGATTTCCAGAGCCTTGACCGGTTCCCTGACCGGGCTGGTTTCCGGAACCTTGACCGGGCTGACCCGAGCCCTGACTCGGCGAGGCGCCGCTGCCCTGTCCTGGTCCCGACTGAGGCTGTCCTGCTCCCTGTTGTGGCTGTCCGCCGGGCTGTCCTCCGCCGTTACCTGAGCCTTGAGGTTGCTGGCCGGGCATGGGCTGACCGGGCTGTGAGCCACCGCCGCCCTGGCCTCCGCCGTTCGACGGATTTCCGCCCGTCGGGAATTGATTCTGCAACGGGGGATTGGGCGAGGTCTCCTCCTGCCGCAAGGGATTCTCCATCTCCTGCGGAGGCGGCGTTTCTTCCTTTGGCTGTGCCTTCTTCTTGGCTTCTGGCCGAGGATACTTCTCGGGCTTCGCCTTCTCTTCGGCCGGGTACTTGTCGGGCTTCACGGTCTGGCCCTTCGACTTCGGCCCGCTCGTCTTTGCCTTGGCTTCCTGGTTTGACATCTGGCCCTGGGGATTGTTGCCCTGGGTCTTGGAAGCGGCGTTCTGGGACGCCTTCTTCTGGCCGCCTGGACCGTTCTGCTTCTCGGCTTCCGGCGGTTGCTGACCCTGCGGTGGCGGAGTCCCCGAGGCCGCGCTCTCGCTCTTGTCGTGCTGGTCGGCGCCCTGCTGGCTCCCGCGTTGAAGGTCCGATTGTTCGTTTTTCGGGCCTTGCATGTTGGGCGGGTTGGGGTTCGGCTGATTCGGTGTAC
>DAIDJI010000351.1 GCA_027451455.1 Planctomycetales bacterium
TCATTGAGCGGAAGGCCCGCGTCAGGATCGCCGAGCTCACGAGCACCGAGCGGCTTGACGGGTGGCGTGAAGCGTACCGCTCCGCGTGCACGGCGCTCTACGAGACCCTCTTCGGCGGCCTCGTCCTGGACTACGACGGGACGCTCTGCCACGAGTTGGAGCGGTTCGATCCGCTGCCCGGGGAGATGGCCGCCGAGTTCCTCCGTCTCCTTCGCGGCGTGGTGCGGATCGGGATCGCTACCGGGCGCGGCAAATCCGTGCGGAAGTCCCTGCAGCTAGTGGGTCACTTGGGTTGCACGTAGCCATAAGGCACCTTCGGCCGACTCGCCGACCGGGCGTCGGTACGTCGAGCACGAGGCGCGGGGCCCCTCGATCCGGCTCTTCGTTCGGGAGCACCGGGGTCGTCAGGGGCTGTCCGAGCCGTTCCTTTTCTTCGGACCGGCCCGCTACGTGGGCCACACCGGCAGCCGACCGATGAGCATCACCTGGGAGCTGCTGCACCCGCTTCCAGCCCGGCTCTACCGCCAACTGGCCCGGCTGACGGTCGCGTGACCTCCAAGGGAGGGCGCCCGTCCGTCGGCCTTCGGCGGCGGTCTCAACTGGCGCCGGCCTGTCCGGATTGCGGCAGACCAACCCGGTACGCCGATCGCTCCCAAGGACTGCGACACCGAGGGCATCCGGCGGGCTTCGGCCAGGGCGAGCCCCGGGGCGGAAGCCGGGACTGTAGACCGACCCGAACAGCCCGAGCACGGCCGAGGCGCCGGCGTGAGCCGTAAGCGGCACAGGCAGAGGGCTTGGGCTTCCGAGGTGGATGCCGCCGGAAGTTGGTAGTATAACCAGGTCCCCCGTGGGTGACTTCCGCCGGGTCGTGGGCCAGGGAGGCGAGTATGGGTCGCGCGCTGCTTGTGATCGACGTGCAGAACGAGTACTTCACCGGCGCTCTGCCGATCACCCACCCGGCCGGGCACCTGGAGCGGATCCTCGAAGTGATGGACGCGGCCCGGGGTAAGGTCCCCACGGTGGTCATTCAGCACCATTCCGAGGGGATGCCGATCTTCCGCAGGGGAAGCACGGAGTGGGAGCTGCACCCGGAGGTCGCGGCCCGGCCCCGCGATTTGCTGATCCAGAAGTCGTTGCCCGGCAGCTTCACCCACACGCCGCTCGAGGAGTGGCTGAGAGAACGCGGGATCGATACGGTCGCGATCGCCGGCTACATGACGCATATGTGCTGCGACACGACGGCCCGCCAGGCAGTCCACCGCGGCTTCAAGTCGGAGTTCCTCAGCGACGCGACCGGGACGCTCCCGCTGTCGAACGTCGGCGGCGCGGTGACCGCGGAGGAGCTGCAGCGCTCGATCCTGGCCGCCCAGGCGCAACTGCTGAGCGAGGTGCTGCCCTCAAACCGATGGATCGAGCGGCTGTGAGTCGTGCCCCACGGCGCCCGGGACCAGCATCACCATGAACGCCTATGTCGCCCTCCTTCGGGCCGTCAACGTCGGCGGCACCGGCAAGCTCCCGATGAGCGACCTCAAGGCGATGTGCCAACGGGCGGGACTACTCGAGGTCCGGACTTACATCGCCAGCGGCAACGTTGTCTTCGCGAGCCGGGAGCCCGAGGCCCGGGTCAAGGCCGCACTGGAGGCGGCCCTGGAGGCCTACGCCGGCAAGCCGGTCGGCGTGCTGGTGCGCACCGCCGCCGAGATGGCGGAGGTCGTTGCCGGCAACCCGTTCCCGGACGCCGCGCCCGGCCGGACGGTGGCCATCTTCCTCGACGAGCCGCCGCCCCGCGACGCGGTGGAGCGAGCCACCGGCCGGGCCGACGAGGAGATCCGCCTCGGGCGCCGGGAGATCTACGTCCATTACGGCGACGGGATGGGCCGCTCCAGGCTGAAGATCCCGGCCGCCAGGGCCGGCACGGCGCGGAACATCAATACGGTCACCAGGTTGGCCGACATGGCCGCCGAGCTAGGCTGATCGGCCGGGACGGATGCCCACGACAAACGGAGGTTGGGCCAGGAAGGACCGGCGTTCCTCCGTGGCGACCACGGTCCCCGGGAGGCTGGCCCTGAGGCGGTTTCGCGACCAGGCCCTCGACTCCTCGGCGGCCAACTTCCCTTGCCCGGATAACTCCCGGATGGCATGGGGAGGGCTCACATCCATGTCGCAAGCACCGATCCACGTGACCGGCGCCGCAGGCCGGATCGTCGGAGTGGGCGGAGATGCCCCGGCCGGCGATCGTCACGGATCCCGGCCCGGCTCACCCCCGCCACTCGGCGTACCAGGCGGCATCCTCGTAGGCGGCATTCAGCGCCACCATCGTCGCGTGATCGCCGCCCCGGTCCGGGTGCATCAGGAGGGCCCTCCGCCGATAGGCGGCCCTGATCTCGGCGAGCGATGCGGCGGTCGAGAGGCCGAGCGTCGCGAACGCGACCGAGGGGATGCCGCCGGGCCACGACGCCGCCCGGGCCCGCTCCCTGGCCCGCCGCTCCTCCTCTTCTCGCCTCATCAGGAGGTCGTCGGCATGGGCCGCGATCCCGCCGGTGCTCACGCCATGTAAGAGGAACCGGGCCCGCGCCTTGCGGTCCGAGAGCACGTCCTCGGCGTTCGTGGCCCAGCGTTCGGCGACGTCTCGGAGCGTGGGATTTGAACGGAGCCGCTCCAGGAAAGCGGCTTCCGCCTCATCGCGGTCCCGGTACTGTCCGAGGTGGAGGACGATGCGGCTGCGGATGCGCCCCCTGGGCCGGTGCTGCTCGACGACGACCCAGATGATCCGATCGTCCTGCTCCACGGCCATCAGAAGCATCGCGGCGGCTCTCCCCGCATCCCATCTCCTCCCCGGCCGACGCGTCCCCATCGAGCATCGCATCTGGGCCGGCGGCCGGCAAGCCGCCTGGAATCGAAGGCATCGCAGTCGACCCGAAAGCGAGGACACCACGATGAGCAGTATCGGCCTCGGCATCGCGACGGGGCTCACCCTGACCGAGATCGCCGGGGGCGACGATGACACCGAGAGAGAATGGAACCGACGGCTCCGGAAGTACGACACGCGGACCTTCGACCGTGTCGCCCAGGGGCAGCACTCCATCAACGAGGTCGAATGGCTCGACGCCGACGGGAAGGTCGTTGGTTCGCCGGTTCGAGTTCACCACGCGCTACGTGCACGAGTCGGCGATGGCCCTGCTCCTGCGCCTCGCAGGGTTTTCCCGCCGGGAGATCCTCGGCGGCCTCGACCGCCGGCCTCTCGAGCGTGGGAGCGACGCGATGGTCATCCTCGCCCGGGACGACGGAAGCGGGTCGTCCCGGGCCTGGTCGGCGATAAATCTCGATACGATGGGCTTCCCCGCTGGCTGCTCGTCTGGTTGACGGGCCGACCTTCATCGGCGAAGATCCGAAGCAAGCCGGGATCAAGACGGCTCCCGGGTGATCGAGGGCATCACGCTGCGATTCATGGGAGGCTGGCCATGGCGGGCTCGACGGACGATCCGCACGATCTGAACCGCTTCGTCCTCGCCCAGGAGGGCGATTACGAGCAGGCGCTCGCCGAGATCCGGGCCGGGCGGAAGCGATCGCACTGGATGTGGTACATCTTCCCGCAGATCGACGGGCTGGGATTCAGCTCCATGTCGCGGCGGTACGCGATCAGGTCCACCGAGGAGGCCAGGGCCTACCTCGATCACCCCGTGCTCGGGCCGCGG
This sequence comes from Planctomycetales bacterium, assembly GCA_027451455.1. Taxonomy (GTDB): domain Bacteria; phylum Planctomycetota; class Planctomycetia; order Isosphaerales; family Isosphaeraceae; genus JAKAUH01. The sequence goes on from DAIDJI010000351.1 coordinate 3,696, forward strand.
CTGCTCGAGTGCGCCGAGGCCGCCCTGAGTATCGAGGGCCGGTCCGCCCACGACATCTTCGGCTCGCCCGACGACATGAAGCTCCGGTCCTGCGCGACCCTGTTCGCGGCCGTGACGCCCGCGGATTCCCCGTTCGCCCGGCTGCTGGATCGGTTCTACGACGGGGAACGTGACGCCAGGACGCTCCAACTGCTCGAGGCGGCGGGCTGAGCGTCTGAGCCTCCGGGCCTCTGAGGCGCCCGGCGAACCGGGGGCGGCTCCGGTTGGTCTGCGACCGAGCTGGCCGGCATGCGATGGCGAAGTCCGCTACGAGTTTGGCGGCATCGGCGCCGCCGCCCGTCCCGCCGCTAACCCCACGAGTATGGGAGGTCACGGGATCGGCGCACGGGATCTGCTCCGAAATCCACTTCCCACAGGTCGGCCGGCCCAGTTCTCGGCTCGCCATGACCTCCCGGTTCGCCGTCTGCAGCGAGAAACCCTGGTAGATATCCACAGACGCCAGGGCCAGACCCAGGACGATGGCAGTGACCGCGTGCCCGGCCTCGTGAAGGGCGACGTACCGGGGGTCGTACGGATCGGCTCGATGCGTCCCGTTGCGAGCACGCTACTTGAACAGGTCCGCACGAGTCCGGAGCCCATCGTGGGCTGAAATCGATGATCGGCTCGGAATACCTGTGCACGGTCAGGTTCAGGGTGGCCAGGGCGATCAGCCAGAGCAGCAGGGAGATGCGGAACATCGGCGACTCCTTCGCCGGATGTTACCCCGGCCGGGCCGCAGGTTCCGCATCCTTCCGGAGCGGCGTCGCACCGTCTGACGATCCATAGATCACGGCAGGATGGAGGCCGAAAACTCCGAGCAAGGGTGAATCCCCTGAAGCCCTTGTTCACCAGCCAGAAAGGTCTTCGCTCGCCGAACTGCTTCGGGATCGGGAACGAGTTCGCGCCCGAGAATCATCGCTTCCGCTTCTTCGTTCGACCCCTGCGCTTCCCTCCGACCTTGGGCTTCGGTTCCGGCCTCGCCGTCAGGAGGGCGATGCCCGCTCCAATAAGGAGACAGGTGATGCTGAGCGATCGCAGCACCAGGGGTCCCCATTCGTTGGCCAGGCTATTCGCCTCGGACTGAGTTCGCGGCGGAGAATAATAGAGCCGGATGAAGACGATCGCAATCGTCAAGGGAAACGGCGACAACCAGACGGCGGCGGCCAGTCGGTCCATCTCGATCGGTACGACCTTGCGCGCGAACCGCGTCGGGCCTCGGAATAACGAACGGACGCCGAGGACGCTCGGCGGCGCGAGCAGGAACGCCGTGAAGATCCCGTCAGGCCAGTCGTGTTCCATCGGCGGCCTCACCTCATGTTGGTCGCTTGTATCATGCTCATTCAGTGTAGCCAACTGAGTAATGGGTGGGCGCGTCGATCGGCTCGACCGACGCGCGACCGCGACGCGACGACTACTTGTCCTTCGTCTCGCGCTTGCCCTCGATATCGAACTCCTGCTTGTCGCCCCCGAACTCCGCCTCGCCCTTCCCCTTGAGCTTGTCGCCTTCGATGGTCAAGGTGTAGTCGATGGGGATCTCGTTATCCATGAGCTTTCGCACGGCCGAGAAAGTCAGCTTCCCGTCTTTGAATTTCAGGTCCTTGATCTTCTCGTCCTTCTGGTTCGGCCAGCTCATGGTCCCGACGTATTTATCCCCCTCCTTCTTGATCTCCAGAGTCGATGTCCGCTGCTGGCCACCGATCTCATACTCGCAGTTCCACTTCCCGACCGGATCGGCCGCTTGATCGTCCGCCGCAGCGGCCAGGCCGCATGCCCCGAGGAACAACGCCATCGATAGGATCGCTTTCATCATCACCTCCGAGATCGTGACGCGTCGGTAACGGCCCGACGTGGACCGCCTACCCGCCGCTGGGAGCGATTCTACCCATGCCAGGGCCGGGGGACAGGTCCTTGAATGGGAGACGCTTCCTGCGTTCATCGGAACCCGTCCGCCCTCAGGTCGCCCCGCCCGCGAGCTTCGCCGCCTCGGCGTCGATCATGTCGGGCTCGCCGATCTTCGCGATCAGTTGGTCGGTGCTGGTCGGGTCGACGACCCGGCAGCTCTCGGTCAGCTTCGCGGCCAGTTCGTGCAGCTCGGTCCGCCAGGCGAGGGTAGAAGGATCGGCGTTGAGATCGAGGGCGCAGGCCCGTTCGAACTCGCCGCAGAGCATGATCATCCGCTGGACGTGGCGGAAGATGATCCCCTCCTGCCTGGTCAGGTCGAGGCTCGTCACGAACTTGTTGAAGTTGCCGCCGAACTCGATCAGCTCGCCGACGCACCAGAGCGGGTGAGAGCGGACATCGTTGACGTCGGGGTAGCAGTGGTCGAAGTAGGACCGGAGCTTCTCCGCCAGGGTCGGCGGCCTCTCCTCCCAATCATCCTCGTCGTCGTCCTCCTCCTGTTCCTCGACCGGCGCGACCATACATCCAGGCAATGTTTTGAGAGACGGCGGCGGCTCAATGCTGCAGCCG
>DAIDJI010000352.1 GCA_027451455.1 Planctomycetales bacterium
GTGCTCGATTCCCTTGACCTGCTAGCACAACTCGGCCTCCTCGAGGACATCTCCGACAAGGATGGCCGGGCCTATACTTTCAAGGCGCGGCATTATGTGAACGTGCTCCGGACCAAGAACGGGTTCACCGCCCAACTCCGTCAGGCCGTAAACGATTGGGAGAGGACCATCCGCGATCCTGCGGGACAATCAGAACCCCGATATGTCTGGACCCTCCCCGATAGCTACCTGCGATCACTACGGCAGGAAACCCCGCGCCCCGCTGTGGTCGTCGGGCTACCGGGCTCCGGTCGTGGTTACCTCGCGGAGATGCTCGCGGCGCGTTTCCCCGACGGATATGAACCCGCGCGATTGAGCCCCGATGGGTTGGGATTTGCCGCTCAACTCGAGGAGTTGCTGGCCCCCGGGGCGACTCGATTGGTGATCGTCTCGGATCCCCAGGACTTGGTGAGCTGGGCGGCATTCAAGGCGTGGCTATCCCGGGCCGAATCGGCTCGAATCCCGCTGAGATGGGTCGGCGGGCCGCGCCTCGGCTGGGACCTCGCGGGCGACATCGAGACGGTCCTCCGCGTTGACGGCCCGTTCTGCCTGGGGCCGCTCGGCTCAGGCGAGCTCGAGCCGTGGACCGCCCGGCCGCTGGGAGGGGACGGCGCCCCCTCGGGGGCCGCCGTGCCGGACTTGGAGCGCACACCCATCCTCCAGTTGACATGCGGCCTCCTGCCGGTACTCGAGCAGTTCCGGGAATGGCTGATGCTCACGTACAATCACTTCCCCGACCCTTTGCGCCTCTCGCATGCCCAGGACTTTCGCAAATCCCTGTCCGACAGACCCGCGCAGGCCCGGCGCGCGATCGGGCGTCTGGCGGCCGGCCAGCCGGTCGAGTTCCGGACGGGCCTCCATCGGCTCTTCGAAGAGACTAGCGAGTGGGACATCGCGCTCTCGCGTGCGGACATATTGAATGTCAGCGATTCCCTGGCGAAGCTGGGCGAGGAGGCGACGGGGCGTCTGCTCGATACGGCCACCTGGCTCGGGTTCTTGCGCGTCGGGGCGGGAGATGAGATTCTCATCCCCCACGATTCGATCCCCGGGGACTTGATCCGCCATCCGGAGTTCGCCGCTCCATGAGCGACGTCGTCTATCCCTGGCGGTGGCTCGCGGAGAGCGTCGGCGAGTCCTTTAGCCTCCGGTACCCCTGGACCGAAGATATTCGCGCCGCAGCGGGCCGAGCGGGTGCCTCGTGTCTGCTGCTGCCCGAGGTCACTGGGCCGCTCGCGGAGTGGGCGAGCCTGGTGGCCGACTGGATCGCCCAAGACGGCCATTCCCCCTGCCTGGCGATCGGGGGCTCATTCGAGGAGGCAACCCGGACGCTCTCCGAGGCCTATGGGGTCGGCGAGCCCTACCGCGAGGGCCGTCCCGCCGAATGGGCCCGCCGTTTCCTGGTCGAGTGTCGGCGCGAGATGCCGCAGGTAGATGCGGTACCCCTCCTCGTCCCGGATGCGGACGATCCCTGCTCTTCGGCCCTCCAGGATCTCGTCAGAGCGCAGCGGGACCTCGGGTATGAATTCACTCGCCCGATGCTGTTCAGACGCGCGACTCCCCCCGGCTGGGGCGGTGATGTCGTCCGGTTCGGGATGCCCGAGTTGGTGGGCAACCTCGATCGCATTACGCCGTCCCCGGAGCACGAGCCCAACTCCTGGACCCGCTCCATGATCGCCCTGATCGTCGTCTGGGAGGCCGGCGCAACGCCGTACCTGGCCGACGAACTCTGGGAGCGCCTCCGTCTGCGACAGACACTCTCCTTGCGCGACAGCGAATTCGATCGGTGGCTCGGCCAGGAGCTGGACGGATTCGCGAGCCGTAGCCAGCCTCCCCTCGAAACGCCCATGCCGCTTTCGCTCGCGTTTGAGCCGATGCGGGAGGCAGAGGACGAGCTTTGGCAGGCCGGTGCCGTGGCCTGGCAGGGCGATCATTTCGACGTCACGCCGCTTCGGGCCCGCCTCTGGATCAAGGGACTGGGCGGCGATGCCCGAGATTCGCTTCGTCGCCGCCGTCTGACGAATGTTCCGCTGGCTCGATGGCTGGCCGCGTGGGCGACGTCGGTTGAGGAGTCCCTGCGTGTCGCGGCTCTTCAGGCCGGATCGCTGGATTTTCGCAGCTACCTCGAGAGACAGCCACCGCGCGACCAGCGCAACCGGGCCCTCAGAAACCGACTTGAGGAGCTTGACGTGAGGGATGGAGAAGCCATCATCGATCGCGCCGACTTCGGGGACCTGGCAGGCTTCGTCTCGCTCCGATCCCCCCGATCCGGTGCGATGAATCGATCAAGAATGCTCGATCTCTGCCGACAGGCCCGCAATCGCGTCGTCCATCAGCGGCTCTTCTCAACCGACGACTTCCTTCACATCGCTTACGCGTTGTGCTGGCTGAGATGAGCCGCTCCTCAGCTCACCTCGCCGCCTCGTTGATCGGCAGCGCGACCAGATCGCCGTGGCGGATCCAATCGTCGAACTGGCGCACGGCCATCTTCCCCAGCGTCCCGCCGCGGAGCCTTACGCCCGCCTCGATGTTCCGCTCCAGGGCGGCCGTCGTGTAGTTCGCGGAGCCGAGGTAGAGGACCTCCTCGTCGACCACGATCAGCTTCGCGTGGACGACGGCTCTCTCCGCACCTGACCGTTCCAGTGACCTCGGATCGTAATAGATCTCCGGTCTTGGTTCGAAGGGCCAGGTCTCGCGCAGGAAGTCGCGGGCGAATTGCCGGACCGTCTCGTCGGCCGCGAAGCCCGGCCTGGAATGAACGTTGACGACCAGCCGGACCGCCAGCGTCGATCGCCTCGACATTCGCCGGGCCAGCGGCTCGAAAAGGTGCTCGGCGTCGTGGAAAGCATAGCCGACGACCAGTACCGAATGCCTCACCGACTCGAACAGTTCGCGCACGACCACCCCGGTCGCGCGCGCGCCGCATCCTTCGTGCTCCGGACCTGTCAGGATCAATTCGGCCGTCGGCATCAGACTCGTTACCCGACGCCTCTCCTCATGGATCAGGCTGAGGGCGGCCACGATCGCCGGCGTCGTTCCGAAGGTCGCCTCGGCCCACGCCAGCCAGGCATGGGCCCGCTCCGCCGACGTCAATAGACCCGCCTGGCGCAGCCGCGCGACGCCCGACGCCGGCTCGATGAGGCCCCTTGCCAGACCCGAAGCGAGCCGCTCCAGTTCGTCGTCGGGGACGTCCAGGATACCCCCACCTTCCACGTCATCACCCCTCGAAAAACTCGGTCCCGCGACTGGCAACCGTTGGCACTCCGAGACGCCGATCGAGGAGGTCGTTGAACTGCTCGCAACTTGTTTCGCTGATCAAAAGGCATCCGTGGCAGGCCGCACCTTGCAAGTACCGCCGCTGGTTCGGGTCGTTCGCCCGGTGCTCGGCACAGACCGGATCGTTCGAGCAGAGCTGCGCCGACTCTAACGCCTGACGCAGATAAACGTGTAGACTTTTTGCCGCGTCGGCCAGGCCGCCCAGGGTCCCGTACGAGTCGGGCGCCGCGGTGTAGAGCAGGATGCCGTAGCCGTAATTCGATTTGGCGTAGATCCGCTCCTTGATCGACGACGCCGGATAGCCGCACTCCAGCGAGATCGCGTTGATCAGCATGTGGGAGACCGAGTGGAGCATCACGTACGGCGCTCCGAAGAACTTCCGCTCGCCGACATTCCGTTCGAGACACCACTGCTTCAGCCCGGCTGACAGCTCGTCGGCAAGCTGCTGGACTTCCGCCCGACGGCTCCAGGCGTCCACGGCTTCCTTGTTGAACTGGAGGAATAGCCCCTCGCCTCGGTTCTCGAACGCCGGGACCCAGTTGGCATTCAGCGCGAGCTTCCCGGGCTGGGTTTCGAGGTCGTACTCGCCGTCGATGTCGGGTGAGAGGTATTCGAACCGGGTGTAGCCGACCAGCGCTGTGACCTCGCGGAGGCGGTGGACGACCAGCACTCGATCGATCCGACGGCGGTACGTCCCGGGCCAGTGGGCGATCGAGAATTCCTCGGCGTGGAACTCGCTGTCGGGGCTGTCGTCGCCGATCGTCGGCCGGCCGCAGGTCAGCAGCTCAAACTCGGCCTCCTTGATCTTTCTCGTCGGCGGTCCGTTCAGTCCGGCGCCTTTCTGCTCGATTGCGGCCATCACCTCGGCGTCGTCGAAGTCGGCGAGGTCCTCGGCGATCGCGGGGATATTGCGAAAGCTCGCGAGCATCGCGGCGTTCTGGACGTGCTGCAGATACACGGCCCAGTGTCGATCGATGGCCGCGTGGACCTCTCGGCCGCGGTCGGGCATCGAGATCACGCTCAGTTTCTGGGGAAAGTACGCGTTGCTGGCGGTCCGGATCAACAGCCGGCTCCACTCGTGGCATTCCGCTCGCGATTCCTCGGGCGGGCCGAGCCATCGCTGGCCGCCGTCGCATTTGCCCAGCGCGTGGTTGTCATTACCCGCCGCCTCGTTCATCCAGCGGGCGTCGCCGCACTCGCCGCACCGGACGCGCAGGTCGGTCAGTTCGCCGGTGGTTCCGAAGTCATCCAGCCAGAGTTCGCCGCTGCATCGCTTCTGACCGTGGACGAAGCTTGGCCAGTCGATGTTCCCCATGTGGCCGTTCTTGCAGGCCCGGACGAACCGGATCGGGACGACGGTGTAGATCCTGTCGCGACCGGGCCGATCGTCGTCAGGTCGCTTGTAGAGGCCGGTCTCGCTGTCGAGCCATTCGTCGCGGACGAGTCGACGAGCGGCATACGTCCGGCCGTCGGGATCGGTCCCCCGGCGCGACTCCTGGGTGATTGACCAGTTCGGGAACCGCCAGGTTTTGACGCCCTCGTGGATCTCGGGCGTGAGGTTCCCATCGTACGGCTTGGGCGCCGCCAGGGCCAACGGCGTGGATAACCCGAGTGCGTCCTTGACCTTTGTCTCCAGCCTCGGCTCGGAGATGGTCGTTCCGCGGTGCCAGAACTCGAGCCCGCCGACGACCGCCGCGAACCAGGGCAGATCGATCATCGCGCCGGGGCCGTAGGTCGTCACGAGCTGGCTTTGCCGCAGTGACGAGATCGTGATCTCCGACTTGTTATTTTCATTCTTGATCTTGATCCAGCCGCTGGGCTGGTTCAGCTTCCTCGGGAGGATCGCCACGTTCGGCTCGACCTCGCGCATCGAGCGAGGCGCCTTGAACTGGCGCTCGGCCCGGGAGAGGCCCGGCAACGCGGGATCGAGCATCTCGTGGAGCAGCTTGCGTGTCCGGCCGCCTTCCGACTTCCCCACGACATACCGCAGGCTCATCTGCTGCCGGTCGAGCCGGTCGGCGTATCGAGACCAGTCGTCGAGCAGCCCGCGGACCTTCCGGTAGATCGCCGACTCCTCGATCGGGCCGGCGGCGGCCCCATCCAGCTCGAGGGCTCGCCCCCGCTCGGCGACGACCCGCGCCACGTCATCGAGGTGTCGCCCGTGCTGGAGGATCGCGGCGGCGTCTTCGTTGCGGATCATGTAGTCGTGGTCGAGTCGGGCCAGGGCGACGGTCACGGCGAAGAGGGCCCGGTCGAGGGCTCTTGGTGAGAACGGCGTCACGCTCGTCGCCTCGACGTTCCGATAGAACGTGTCGTGGAAGAAGCGGAACCGCTCATAATGCGATCGGTCGCGCGATCGGTTGATGTTGAAGATCGTGACGACCAGCCCGGGGCGGTCGGCGCGCCGGCCGACGCGGGAGGTCGCCTGGATGTACTCCGACGTCATCTTCGGCTGCGCGAAGACGGCCATCAGGCCGAGTCTGGGGATATCCAGGCCGACCGAGATCATGTTGGTCGCCAGGGCGACGTCGAGCCGGTCGGGCGACCGGTACGGGGTGTTGAGGGCCTCTCGGGTCCGGGCGACCTCGGCGGTGCTGTACCGCGAGGTCAGCTCGCGAGGCTCCCGGATCTCGCGGTCGGCGAACGGAGAATCCGCCTCGCCGATCCGCCGGCGCTTGGCGTGCTGGCTGAGCCGGCTCCGAATCTCGTCCTCGACCAGCCGTCGCGTCCCGCCCAGCTCGCGGAGGCTGTTGAAGTAGCCGAGCATCGTCATGTACGGGTCGGCCGGGTTGTCGGCGACGGCGTCGCCGCCGGCCTCGAGATAGAGCCGGGCCGCGGCCGACATCAGCGCCAGGTACGTCTTCAGCAGCACTCGCTTGG
>DAIDJI010000353.1 GCA_027451455.1 Planctomycetales bacterium
TCAAGTCGGTCGGGCTTTCCCGCCTGACCTATTCGAGCGGGTCAGGCGGGAAAGCCTGACCGACTTCCTTGCCGCCGTCTTCACTGCGTTCCCGTTCGTTCGTTCCACACCTCACCCGTTTCCCCTGCGAGCGGGTCAGGCTGGAAAGCCTGACCGACTTCCTTGCCGCCGTAATCGCTGCTTCCCCGTTCCCCGCCCCAGGTGAACCGATGCAGGTACTCTTCGGGGAGGCAAAAACGAATTCATTCGTTCTTGTTCCCCGTCCCGGCCCGGAAAACGAGCGAGATCGAGCGAGCCAGATCCTGGCATGCGATTGTGCGCCGATGGATTATGGGATATCGCAACCCATGTTCCGCCAAAGCATTAGGATTTTCCCTGGTTTGTAAACGAACGTCAATCCGCTACGTCTCCCTTTTTGCGCGTGCTCGCATTCTTCTTCCTTAGACATCGTCATCGAACGAGTCACCACAATCCGGGCGTTTTGGTCCGCTGACATCTTGGATTCTCTGGATTCGGGAGGTATTTTAGGGTTCCACGATTCCAGGCCAAGGCAGGTGCGATTTTCGGTCGTTGAACAGGGCCTTCGTGCGAGCCGATCCGGCGAGATCCAGGAACCTTCGGCGACCGCCCTGGCGGGAAGCGTGCCGGGGTCGTCCGCATACCCCGAATGGAAATGTCGTGGGTTACGGGGAGCCGTTCTCTTCGGCTGTTCCCCAACGTCATCTATGCGCCTTATTCCAATCTCAATGATCTACTGGAGGTGGATTCCATGAGCCGAGGATGCCGAGACCATTTCGTGCGAGTCGCCTTACTCCTTGCGGTTTTCGGCTTCATGGCGATCGCGTCTCCGGGCTGCGGCGAAACCCCCAGCAATCAGGGGAAAACGGACGGGAGCACGATCCCTCCGACGCTCGAGCAGTCGAACAAGAACATGGAGGACTTCATGAAGTCTCAGACGCCGAAGAAGAAGTGATCGCGTCGGCCCCTGGGACTTCTGGTGTCGAGGTGCTCCCGGCTCTTCCTGGGCCGGCCTCGTGAATCGTCCATACTTTTTTCCACATCCAGAGGGGTACCCATGCGTATCCAATCCCGTCGAGGCTTCACGCTGATTGAGTTGCTGGTGGTGATCGCCATCATCGCTGTCCTGATCGCACTGCTGCTCCCCGCCGTCCAGGCGGCGCGCGAGGCGGCCCGGCGAGCCCAGTGCGTGAACAACCTCAAGCAGGTCTGCCTGGCTCTGCACAACTACCACTCGGCGACCAACTCCTTCCCGCTGGGGGCGTCCCTGGCTCCGTACAATGGGGCGACGAGTTTCACCGACTGGAGCAACTGGAGCGCGCATGCCCAGATGCTCGCGTACCTTGAAGGCGGTACGATCTACAACGCGTGCAACTTCAGCGTCGCGCCGGAGTGGGCCCGTAACTATGGTTACATGGCCAACTCAACAGCGACGAACACCAAGGTGAATGCGTTCATTTGCCCCTCGGACCCGAACGCGGGCCAGGAGGCCGCGGTCTTCGCCAACGTAGGGTCGCTTAACAGTTACATGGGGAGCCAGGGAACCACAACCGTTGGCTACCCCGAGGCAACGCCCAACGTTCAAAATGCGCAGCAGAGCACGGGGATCTTCGCGTACCAGAGGGCTTACAGCATCGCGAGTGTCACGGATGGGACGTCCAACACGGTCGCCTTCGCCGAGATGATCGCCGATGACCAGAACACGAATTACGAAATGATCCCCGGTAAGGGGACGGGCGGCACGAACAACCTCAAGGGAGTGTATTTCTACGACGTCAACACCGCGGGTCTCGCCGTGGTCATGGCCGATGTCGCGATCTGCAATGCCACGTATCAGAGAGAGGGCGGAGGCCGGGAGGGCGGCGGCTTTCGATGGTCGTGCGGTGCGATGGGCTACACGATGTTCAACACAGTCATCCCCCCGAACGGCGGCGGAGTCGCGAAATGGGGGGCTTGCCGGAATAACTGCTGCCCCCAAACCCGCCACGCCGACTACGTCAACGCCTCGAGCTTCCATCCCGGCGGGGTCAACATCGCGTTCTCCGATGGCAGCGTGAGATTCATCAAGAACTCGATCTCCATGAGAACCTGGTGGGCGCTCGGGACCCGAGCGAATGGCGAGGTCGTGTCGTCCGACTCCTATTGATCTCCCTCCCAGGTCGGATGGTCCCATCCTTCCGCGAGATCCCAGGACAATCGGGGGAACGGAAACGGGAACGCAGCTAGGTTTTCTGACTTGCAACCACGATGACGCCGGCAAGGAAGAAGCTCGAGCCGGTCAGGCGGGAAAGCCGGACCGACTTCCTTGCCGCCGTCATCACTGCGTTCCCGTTCGTCCGTTCCCCGCCTCACCCGTTTCCCCTCCTGGGTTCCGATTCCCGTCCGAACGGGCTTCAAGCGATGGGCACGGCACCTTGAGCTGCGTCTCGGTCTTTCGGCTCCAGCCGGCGAACCTCGCGGCACAGGGAGTGTGACCCCTGGCTCGGCAGGAGCCTCGCCCAGGTCTCGCGGTCTGCCAGACATCAACCGTCCAGCGTCACCGGAGTGACGAACGTCTCCGGCTTGACCGCGAGGATCGAACACCGAACCCGGTGGAAGACCGTCTCGGCCGTGTTCCCGACGAGCAGCCCCGGGATGCCGGTGCGCACCACCGTTCCCATGACCATCAGGTCGACGCCATTCTCCTTCGCGAAGTCGGCGAGGACGTCCGCCGGCTGTCCCTTGATCAGGTGGACGTGACGCCTGGCCTGGCTGATCGGGCATTCGGCGAGCAGCCGGTCCAGAGCACGTCGGTGCTCCTCCCAGAGGCTCGCGACGTACGCATCGACCTCCGTGTGCGTCACCCGTCCCTCGACCCGCAGGAAATCCTCGCCAGGGGCCGTCCAGGCGTGGACGAGATGGAGCTCGGCCCCCTCCAACTCGGCGAGCGCGGTCGCTAGCCGGACGAGCTTGTGGTTCAGGGCGTGCGCCTCGGGGGGAATCTCCTCGCGAAGTTGCAGCTCGTCGAGGACGTCGGGCTCCGGCGTGGGGTCCACGGCCACGAGGATCTTCCGGAACGCCTTTTCCTGCCCCTCTGGGTGGAGGAGCAACACCGGACAGGGGCAGTTGCGCAGGAGCCGCATGTCCGTCGAGCCGAACGAGGTCGCGTGGTCGGGCTCGGCGATCTTGACGAGCAGGTCGTACCGGCCTCTGAGCACCTCCTTGATCAGTTCCAGGCCCGGCCGCCCGCTGGCAACCTTCGTGGCGACGTTGTGCTCCTTCCGCTTCATGGCCGCCGCGAACGCGTCGAGGCGCGCGGACTCATGCTCGGTCTGGAGGCGCTGAAGATCCTTCGAACGAGGGAGCATCAGCCGGGTGTACCAGGGGAACGGCTCGATCACGTTCATCAACTCGATCGAGGCGCCGCTTTTTGCCGCGAGGTCGTCAAGGCGTCGCAAGGCGGCCGGGGTCGGCGAGCCGGACTGGCTACAGACGAGGATATTGGCGAACCGATGCACGGGAGGCCCTCCGATTTGAGGCGTCCGGCAGCGGACGCGGTTGTCATGGCGAGGACTCTCCCTGTCCCAGGGTTCCAGGATATGCTAGGACGAGAACCCGGGCAACCGCCCGGCATCGATCGGTCGGCGTGTGCCCGATCCCTCGACGAATCGAGCACAGGGGGCCTTGCCGTGGGGATCGACCTTCGAACGGCTCTGGGGCGAGTCTGGGCCTGGAAGGCCAACCTCGACCTGGTGGTGCTCGCCGCGGCCCTGGTGGCGGTCGGTGGGGCCTGGGCCTTCATCGAGCTGGCCGACGAGGTACTGGAAGGCGAGACGCACGCGATCGACGAGGGATTGCTCCGCTCGCTCCGGAATCCGAACGACCTGTCTGACCCGCTCGGTCCCGCCTGGTTCGAGGAGTCGGTCCGCGATCTGACGGCCCTGGGGAGCCCGGTCGTGGTGGGCCTGGTGGTGGCGACGGTGCTCGGGTACCTTCTGATCGTGCAAGGCTATCGAGCGGCCTTGCTGGTCGTCGGCTCGACGCTGGGGGGCCAGATTCTCTGCCTGCTTCTCAAAGGTTTCTTCGCGCGGCCTCGCCCGGCGCTGGTTCCGGGCCTGACGCGGGCCCAGCTCGCGAGCTTTCCGAGCGGCCACTCGATGGTCGCGGTCGTGCTTTACCTGACGATCGGGGCCATCCTGGCCGAATCCCTGCCGCAGAGGCGGCTGAAGCTGTATGTCCTCTCCGTGGCGATGTTGCTGGCCGCCCTTGTCGGGATGAGCCGGATTTATCTCGGCGTCCACTACCCCACGGATGTCCTCGCGGGATGGGCGGCGGGGCTCTCGTGGGCGATGGTCTGCTGGTTGGTCGCCCACCGGCTCCGATAGCTTGCCGGCGCGGCCAGGGGGCCAGCGCTCCGCCTTGATGGGCTCGACTCACGCGACCACCCCTTCCTCAAATAACGGTCTTCCTGGCCGAAGGGCATCGATATCGATGAGCCGAGCGACCCGCGAAGAAAGCCCGTGGATCGAACCGGATTCGTCCCGGGCGATGGCACCCCATGCGGAGCCTGTCGACGTCGTGTTCGCCCGTCTCGGCGTCGATCCCGACCGGGGACTCATCGCCGCCGAGGTCGAGTCGCGCCTTGCCCTTTTCGGCCCGAACGAACTTCGAGAAGCTCCGCCACCGCCGGCCTGGCGACGGTTCGTCGCCCAGTTTGCCGAGCCGCTCGTCGCCATCCTGCTCGTCGCGGCCATCGTCTCGGGTGCGCTGGGCGACCTGATTGACACCGTCGCCATCCTGGCCATCGTGGTTCTCAATGGCGTGATTGGCTTCGTCCAGGAGGAGCGAGCCGAGCGGGCCCTGGCCTCGCTCCGTCGACTCTCGGCGCCGCTGGCAAAGGTCCTAAGGAACGGGGCGCTGGGCTCGATCCCGGCGCGAGATCTCGTTCCGGGCGACCGAATCGTGCTGGAGGCGGGCGACCGCGTTCCGGCCGACGCCCGGCTCCTTCGCTCGATGGCTCTCCGCGCCGAGGAAGCCTCGTTGACCGGCGAATCGGTCCCCGTGGAGAAGGATGCCGACGACGTGGTCGCCCCGGAGACCGTGCTGGGGGACCGCGGCAACATGCTCTACATGGGAACGGCGATTGCTTCCGGCAAGGCCGACGCTCTCGTTGTGGCGACGGGGATGGAGACCGAGCTGGGCAAGATCGCGGGTCTGCTCGCTCGGGCCGATCGCGAGCCGACACCCCTCCAGCGCCGGCTTGACGAGCTGGGCAAGGTCCTGATCGCGGTCATTCTGGTGATCGTCGCCCTGATTCTCGCCCTTCGGCTGATCCGGGGGGGTGCGTTTCTGGAATCGTTCCTCCTCTCGGTGAGCCTTGCCGTCGCGGCCGTTCCCGAGGGGCTTCCGGCCGTCGTCACCCTGGTTCTGGCGATTGGCCTCCAGCGACTGGTCCGGCGGAACGCGCTGGTGCGCAAGCTCCCGGCCGTCGAGACGCTTGGCTCCGTGACCGTCATCTGCTCGGACAAGACCGGAACGCTGACCCGGAACGAGATGACCGTCCGCGAGGTTGTCACCGGGAGCGCCCATTACCAGGTTAGCGGCGCCGGCTACGAGCCAACGGGGGGATTCCATCCGAAGGACGGCGACGGCACGCCAATCGACCCGCGGGACCGTCCCGACCTGATCCGGGCGATGCGGATTGCCGCCTGGTGCAACGCCGCCCAGGTCACCCGCCATCCCAGCGGTGAAGGAGGCTGGAAGGTCATTGGCGACCCGACCGAGGGCGCGCTGGTCGTCGCGGCGCGGAAGGCCGAGATCGAGGCAAGGGACCGAGACGACCACGTTCTCCACGAGATTCCCTTCGATTCCGAACGGCGGGCGATGTCCGTTCTTGTCCGAGGACCCGCCGGCTCGGCGACGATGTACACCAAGGGCGCCCCCGAGGTGATCCTCGAAAAATGCCGGAGCGAGTGGCGGCACGGGCAGGCCGGTCCGCTTTCGCCCGAACGCCGGGCCGAGATTCGAGCGACGGCCGAGGGGATGGCGTCGGAGGCTCTGCGCGTGCTTGGGCTGGCCGAACGTCACCACCCCGACGCCGCAGAGGCTTACACAGAACAGATGGATGTTGGAGCAGGGCGCGACCATATAGCCGAGCCCAAATTCGGCGGTAAAAATATATCAGCGATTACG
>DAIDJI010000354.1 GCA_027451455.1 Planctomycetales bacterium
TCGACAAAGAGAGGAATTCTCGCCTCTTTCCGGTGCCGTTGCCGAGGGTTCGTCTCCGTCGGATCGTGGCTGACCAGGCTGCCTGTCATGGTGGGGATTCTCCGGGATTTTTCGCGGCTGACGGCGTGGGTTAGACGGCGTACCGCGCCGCGTCCTTTCTCTTGAATTCGAAGCCCAGGCCCGGCCGGCCCGGGTCAGGGCGTAGCGCCCCGTCGACAGGCGAGAGCGCGCCGTCGAAGAACAGGTGCTCGATACGATCGTGGTCGTGGAAGAATTCGAGGTGCCGGAAGGCCGGCATGGCACAGCCTGGGTGCGCGTGGAGGGTCGGTGCGCAGTGAGCCGAGATTGGCATCCCGCGCGCCTCGCAAAGGACTCCGGCCGCCAGGAATCCGGTGATTCCTCCGCATCGGGTTCCATCGGCCTGAAGGACGTCGACGGCGCCCGCGTCGAGCATCCGGCGGAAGTAGAAATGATCATATCCATATTCGCCAGCCGTGATATCCATGCCGGCGGGAGCGCGGTCTCGGATCAGGCACAGGCCGTCGAGATCATCGGAGGAGACTGGCTCCTCGAACCAGGTCACGCCAAGATCGGCGAACACCTCGGCGAAGGCGAGGGCCTGCTTGCGGTCGTAGGCGCCGTTGGCGTCGACGAAGAGATCCGCCGACCGGCCAATGGCCTCACGCGCCACCCGGACGCGCTGGAGATCGTTCGAGGGATCGCGGCCGATCTTCATTTTGACCCGAGGAATTCCCTGGTCGACCCACCCGCCGAGCTGGTCGCGGAGTTGCTTGTCGGAGTACGACGTGAAGCCGCCGCTCCCGTAGACCGGGGCGGTTTCGCGGACCGCTCCCAGCAGCGTGACGAGCGCCACGTCGAGGAGTTTGGCCTTGAGGTCCCAGAGCGCTACGTCGACAGCGGAGATCGCCATTGAGGCGATTCCCGGCCGCCCGAGGTTGCGTATGGAGGCCATCATTGCCGCGAACGAGCCGGGGACAGCCAGGGCATCACGGCCCTGGACCACGCCGGCCAGCAGGTCAGCGATCAGCCGGGCCGTGGCCGTGTCGGCGTAGGAGTAACCGAGGCCGGTCTGGCCGCCAGCGGTCGCCTCAACGATGACGATCGTGGTGGAGTCCCATTCAAAAGTGCCGTCTGATTCATGCGAGTCGGTCGGCACCTTGTAGGCGGAGACCTCCACGCGGTTGATCGGGACGGACGAAGAACCGAGCCGGGCAGGCATGACCTGTCGCCTCCTTCGGGGGATCGATCAGATCAGTTCCTTGATCTTGTCCTTGACGACCGACCGGATGATCTTGCCGGCATCGGGCTCGCCGCGGATCAGCGACTCGGCGAACTTGATGGCCTGCTGTGGCGTGGCCGCTGCGGGCATCGGCGGCTCGAACGGGTCGACGACCGCCTCGACGATCGCGGGCCTGTTGCTTGAGAATGCCGCCTGGAGGGCTGGTCGGACCTCATCCGGTCGCTCGCAACGGAAACCCACGCCTCCGCACGCTTCCGCGAATTTCACGAAGTCAATCGGGTGCAGTGCGACCTCGTACTCAGGATTGCCAAGGAAAACCATCTGTTCCCATTTGATCTGACCAAGAGTGTTATTCTTGATGATGACGACCTTGATGGGTAACTCGTGCTTGACCGCTGTGGCAAAATCGCCCATCAGCATCGTGAATCCGCCGTCGCCGACGAATGCGACCACCTGTCGGTCTGGATAGGCGGCCTGGGCCCCGATCGCGTAAGGGAGCCCGGGTGCCATCGTTGCCAGGTTCCCCGAGCACGAGAACTTCATCCCGCGGCGAATGTGAAGGTGGCGAGCCGCCCAGGTTGTGATCGTTCCCGAGTCGGTCGAGATGATCGCGCCGTCCTTGAGCAGGTCGTTGACATGCTTCGCCACCACCTGTGGCTTTACGGGTGTGTCGTCGCGCGACTCGCGATTGCGCATCAGTTCCATCCACTCCTTCATCCCGCTCTGGGCCTTTTCGAGGAACGAGCGGTCGGCCTTGGGGTGGAGGAGGGGAAGGAGCTGTTGCAACGTCGCCTTGGCGTCGCCAACCAGGCCAATATCGACGGTGTATCGGAGGCCGATCCGGGTCGGATCGATGTCGATCTGGACACACTTCGCCTGGTGCGGCTTCGGGTACCACTTCAGGTAGGGGAAGGTCGTGCCGACCATGATCAGACCGTCGCAATCTTCCATGGCGACCTCGGAAGGCCGGGTGCCGAGCAGGCCGACGCCGCCGGTCGTGAACGGCGAATCATCCGGGACGCTCGCCTTGCCGAGCAGCGGTTTGACGATCGGTCCGGCGACGATGTCGGCCAATCGCTCGAGCTCTTCGCCGGCCTCGAGCGCTCCCATACCGGCCAGGACGACCACTTTCTTGCAGCCATTGATCAGCTCGGCGGCAGCCTTTAGCGTTTCGGCCTGGGGGACAGTGATCGGGGGCCGCCACGACGACGAGGTGTGACCATCGACCATCTGCATCGACGATTCCTCGTCCGAGAGCGTCCAGTCCTGGATGTCCGATGGGGTGGTCAGGTGCGAGACCGTTCGCCGCGAGAGTGCCGCCCGGCAGGCGATGTCGACCACTTCTCCGGCGTGCTTGGGCCCGAGGATCATCTGATTGTAAGCGGCGACGTCGCTGAAAAGTTGTAGTATGTCGATTTCTTGCTGGAACTTGGTTCCGAGCATGTCGTGAAAGGTGTGGCCGGTGATCGCGAGCACGGGGGCATGATCGAGCTTCGCGTCGTAGAGGCCGTTCAGGAGGTGGATGGCACCCGGGCCGCTGGTGGCGAAGCAAACGCCGAGCCGTCCGGTGAACTTGGCGTAACCGCAGGCGGCGAAGGCGGCGGCCTCCTCGTGACGACACTGGATGAATCGGATCTTATTCTTGTTCTTCCGGAGCGCCTCGAAGATCCCGTTGATTCCGTCTCCGGGGAGGCCGAAGGCCGTGTCCACACCCCATCCGATCAGTTTCTCAACGATCACGTCGCCGGTGGTCTTCGCCATTTGTCGCCTCCTCGAGGTGGAGTATCGGCGTC
This sequence comes from Planctomycetales bacterium, assembly GCA_027451455.1. Lineage (GTDB taxonomy): Bacteria > Planctomycetota > Planctomycetia > Isosphaerales > Isosphaeraceae > JAKAUH01. The sequence goes on from DAIDJI010000354.1 coordinate 3,055, forward strand.
GGCGGGCGATCGCGGGATCGCCTCCTGGAGCCTAGGCCGCGCGAGCGCTCGGGCCCACGGCAGTACCTCGGCCGATCCGGTATCTCATCCACCGATTCGAGGTCCGCAAACCGGAAGCCAAAACAGGGCCCAGGCGGACGGAAAGTTGGCGATTAACGGCGAGTGTGATCGTCTTCCTTGCGATTGCCGAATCGGCTTTCGAGATGCGCCCGGACCTGTCGGGCGACGAAGTCGGTGAAGAGCGATGCCCCCTTGAGGGTCAGGTGGTTCGGGTCGAAGAACAAGCTGGTCTCGTAGAGGAGCACCTCGGGGCGGTCGACGTGGACATGGGGATACTGGGATTCCAGTCGGTCGGCCCAGGCGCGGAGCGTCGGCGATTCGGGCGGCGCGCTGCCCGAGAAGGGCGTGAGGCGGATTAGGAGCGGGACCCCGTGCCGCGAGGTCAACCGGATCATCTGATCCAGCTCCTCGGCGAAGCGATCGGTGATCCGGAAAGGATCTCGGGTGGCGGACGGATCGCGGGGAGGGATCTTCGCCAGAAGACGATTCGGGGGGATGGAGTAGCCGCGCTCCTCGATCGAGATCCGGCGGAAGCTGTGGTAGGTTTCGGGTGAACGCCCGGGGATCGGGCTGTCGGTGAAATGGGCGAATCCTCCAACCAGGAGGCCGTAGACGTGCTTGAAGCCCTGACGCGACAGGTAGGCGAACGAGTTGTGGGGCCGGGGCACGCTCCCTGCCTCGCCGTAGCACCAGAGGAAACGCGGCTTCACGTCGTGCATTTCCTGCGGCATCCCCTCGTCATCGTGCAGGTCGAGCGAGGTCGGCAAGACGGCGAGCACCACGAGCCGTGGCTTCGGGTGTCGGGAGGTTAGATAGGCCTCGAGCATGCACGTGTAACCGGCCAGGTTGAGCACGCCGACGCTCCCGAGATTGTAGGCCCGCAACGCCGACTTCCGCTCGAACTCGCGGGTGTTGAGGCCGTACCGGAGGCTACTATCTCCCACGAAGATCACATCGTTGGGCTCGTCCGAGCCCAGGATATAATCCATACAGAAGCTGGAGAACGCCTCGAACTCGTTGGGGACCCGGTAATCGCGCAGGAAGATTCGCCGGTCGTCCTGCTCCCGACCGACCAGATACATCGCCGGGAGCAGCGCAGCAGCCACCACCGCGAAGACGCCCAGGACAAGCAGCGTGGGCGCGATCCATCCTCGATCGCGCGTATCGAGAGGGATTCCGGACACGTTCAGAACCTCATGTAAGCAATCTCCGGTTCCTTCTCCAGGCCCCAGAGGCAGATGAGCAGCAGGGCGACCAGGACCGATTTGATCAGGACGGCCATGTAGAGCGACCGTGGCCCCTCGGCGATCCGCCGCCCGATCCGGTCGAACCCCGAGACGATCGCGTCGCGATACCAGACAGCCAGCATCAGCACCCCGGCGATCGTCGCAGCCTGAGCGAGGAATACCTGGCCGCGGGACGGATCCCAGCCCAGCGTCAGGCTTCGGAAGGCCCCGCCCGCAATGGCGAGCAGGCGAGTGGCGTCCGCGACCGTCGAGCCGAAGTACACGAAGGCGAGGCCGACGTAGTGCAGGGTCAGCAGGACCGCCAGCCAGTGTGCGATTCGGCTCTTCTCGTATCGCTTCATCCCGTCGCGGCCGAGCCACCATCGGAGAGCGTCCGCGTACATCCGCGTCGCGGCCACGCCGATCCCGTGGATCAGCCCGAAGATTGCGTACGAGGCTGTCGAGCCGTGCCAGATTCCCGAGAGGAACAGCGAGAAGAACAGCAGGGCATAGCCAAAAGCCCGGCCCCTCCGCGGGTAATGCTCGATCGCCTTCTTGAACCATAGCATGAACACGTAATCGCGAATCCAGTGCGAGAGCGTGATGTGCCATCGGTTCCAGAAGTCGAGCATGTTTCGGGCCAGGTAGGGCCGGTCGAAGTTCTCGGGGAGACGTAGCCCGATCAGCCCGGCCGCGGCCACGACCATGTCGGTGTAGCCGGAGAAGTTAAAATACATGTAGACCGGATAGCTGTAAAAGACGGCGGCGAAGTGCGAGAGCTGTGAGAGCGGGTCGTCGTTGGGGCGGTGGAGCAGCAAGATCCGGTTCGAGTCGAAAATGTCGAAAGCCATCGGTGCGACGAGCCCGGCCTTGATCGCCCCGGTGAGAAACCGGCTCCAGCAGAGGAGCACCTCGCGGCGGCCCGGCGCAGGCGGGGACGGAGCGGACCAGTACGCTAGAAACTCAGGGTATCTCTGGATTGGTCCGGCGGTGACGGTGAAGAACAGGAGTTGATATCCGGCGTAGCTCGCGAAGCCGAACGGCGGCAGCATCCCCTGCGAGAGGTCGACGGCCATGTGGATGAAGCGGAAGAGCATGTACGAGATGCCGACCACCTCGGGGATCCGGTTCCACATCGTCCCCGGGACCATCCCCTCGAGGAAGGAGTACCGCTTCAGGATGAGGAACGCAGCGATGGCGGCGGTCACGACGGCCGGAACCGTCCACCGCGAGGGGCGCGCCCGGACCAGCAGCAGCGCGAAATAGGTTGCCACGACGAAACCGGCCAGCCCCGCGGCGCTCCGCTTGGACTGGACCACCGTGGCGAGGAAGAACAGATTGGCGGCGAGCAGGACCGCCTGCCGGGGCCGGGCACCCCGGACCATTGGGAAGAGGAGCGCGAGCGTGGCGCAGAAGGCCAGGAAGCTCACCGAGCAGGTTGCCATGATGCCATCATTCCCCGGGGCCTCGACAGGCCGGTGCGGGTCCTCGTTCCGCGATTCGGTTGCCGGAATCCTTAAATTGGATTGCCGCGTTCACATCTTTCGACGTACACGAACATAGTACCCGCCTGCCTTTCCGTCAATCGTGGTCCCGGCCCGTCCCGGCGGCCACCGGCGGGGTAGCGACCGTCGCCTGGTCGCGCCAGAGCCACCGGAGCGTATCGGGTAGGATCGACCGGCCGTGCCGGTCGCTGTGGAAGCCTGGGCCGAAGGCGAACCAGTAATCGTATCCGCGGAAGGCAAGGGCCCGGGCCATCTGCTGGTTGGCGAGCGGCCAGTTGCCGGCCTCGGTGTCGAGGTCCCGGGACCCGTCCTGGAGGAAGATCCGGATCGGCTTG
>DAIDJI010000355.1 GCA_027451455.1 Planctomycetales bacterium
AGCGATAGAGGATGTTACCGACGCGGAGATAGTCACCATCGGACAGCGGAGTCTGTCTCGCCGGAGTATCGTTGACAAACGTCCCGTTCGTGCTCTCCAGATCGGTGACGATGTAGCCGTCAATATCGAGATCGATTCGGGCGTGCCGGCGCGAGACCGAGCTGTCAGCAACGGTGATGTCGCAGTCGTCGCCACGACCCAGAACAATCATCTCGCGTTCGAGTTGGTGCCGTGTCCCCATGGCGAGACCGGTTGGATAGATGTGAACCAGGCAGGCATTCCGGCATGTCCGCGAGAGGGGACGCTTTAGCTCCACTTGCTGGGTGACCGGCTGGATGCGCACGGGACGAGCCTCCGGGAATCCGACCGGTCCAGCCGCACCCAACGGCCGCCCGACCGGGACGGTATTGTCCATCCAAATCCTAGGTCATGGCGCCGCAGTCTGGCCGGTCCCCGCGCGAAGCTCGGCCATCCGGCGCGCGAACCGAGGATCCGTGCGAAGGACCGCCAGATCGGGGTCGCGGTCGGCCTGGAGTCCCTCGCCGCGGTCCCAGGCTCGCCCGAGGAGTTCGAGGGCCTGGTCGATCGCCCTCGGTGCCCGGTTGGCGGCGGCGGCCCGAGCCGCAACACAGGCCGCCGCGTAGAGGGTCGGTCCCGAGCCGGGTTCACGCTCCAGGCAGGCGTTGATGTCGCGCGTCGCCCGATCCCATTGACCGAGCCGGGCCAGAACCACCGCGCGATAGCGACGGGCCTCGGCGAAGCCCGGACTCGTTGCCAGCGCCTGGTCGAAGTAGCGGAGTGCCACTTGTGGATCATCCCCACTCATTGCCAGCATCGCACGGCCGTAGAGAGCCTGCGGATGCCCCGGCTCGCGGGTCAGGATCTCATCGAACGCGGCCCGGGCCCGATCCGGACGCCGCCCAGCCACCGCGAAGCCGTAGGTCCAGGCGAGCCGGTTCCGCGAGGGATCGGAAAGGGGCACCCTATCGAGGGCGAGCGCGAAGACCTTGTCGGCCTCCTCGTGCCGGCCCAGTCCCTCCAGTGCCAGCCCCCGGCCAGCGACAATCGCCGCGTCGGGTCCGTTGACGAGTGTCAGGGCGTGATCGAAATCTTCCAGCGCCTCGGCGTATCGCCGCAGTTCAACCCGGGCGAGCCCCCGGTTCGCCATCGCCGCGGCGAAGTCCGGATCACGCGCCAGTGCGGCGGTGTAATCGCGGATCGCATCATCCTTCAGCCCCATTCGGTCCAGAACACAGCCGCGATTAAAATAACCCCAGGAATGTTCAGGCCGGAGTCCGATACAGACACTGAAGTCGGCCACCGCCTGAGGCATCTCTCCCAGTTGCATCCGGCAAATGCCGCGCTGGAGCGCCGACCAGTAATGCCGGGGCTGGATCGCCAGGGCCTGGTCCAGTTCGGCCACGGAGCGCCGGTAGGCGGCTGGATCGCCGTGCCTCGCGATCGAAATCGCCAGCAGGTAATGATCGCGGCCGCCCGCCGCCGGAATCGTCTCGGCCCGATGGAGCGCCTCGGTCGAGCCAGCGCGGTCACCGAGGCGGCGGAGATAGTCGGCTCGATCGAGCCAGAGGGCGCGCGAGGGGAGCAGACCAGGGGTCGCCTCAGCCTCATTGAGAAGCTTCAGGGCCGATTCGAGCGTCCGGCGGTCGTCGGGCGATCGGCGGACTCGCGCGCCGGCCAGGAGTAGCAACAATTCGCGACGATCCTCGGCAAGCTGCCGGCGATCGTCGGGCGAGAGCCGGGCCCAGTCGGGATGCGCGGTGAGCCCCTGGCCTCCGGGCGTTCGGTAGAGGTCGAGTGTCCGTTCGCAGACGGCGATCCCCTGGCCCAGGTGATCCTGCCGGCCGAGTACGGTGTTCACCAGGCAGAGAGCCTCCACGGCACCGGCGTCATGGGCACGCTTCCGCTCGAGGGCCTGGGCCGCCGCCAGCCGATCGCCGGTCTCGGCCAGGTGCGTCCGCGTCGTCAACAGGGTCGCAACCACCAGCAGCAGTGCCGCCGTCACGCCCGCAAAAACCGGCCCGGCGGTCAGGAGCCGCGGGTGCCTCCGGAAGAACTTGCGCGCCCGGTCGACCCGGCTCAACTCCGGGGCGAATCGGAGGGGACGGTCGTCGAGGAACCGGCGGAGATCCTCGGCCAGATGGTCTCCCTGCTGATATCGGCGGGTGGGGTCGGGGTCGAGGCACTTGCGCGTAATCGACTCCAGGCTCCACGGGACGTCCCGGCGAATCCCGCGCAGCGAGGGCGCCTGCTTGCTCCGCTCGATCGCCATCGTCTCAAGTTGCGTGGCCTGGGCCGAATAGCTCCCGCCCTGCTCAAAAAGACGATCCCCGGTGATCATCTCGGCCAGAACCAGACCGAGCGAGTAAAGATCCGAACGCCGATCGACGGCCCGGATCGCCTCGGGGGTCCGGTGCAACAGTGCGGCGAGATGCTCGGGCGCAGCATAGGCGACCGTTCCGCCGAGGATCGCCTCGCCCTCCTCGCTGGCGGCCTCCTGGGCCACGTTAAAGTCAAGCAACAGCGGCTGCCCCTCGGCGCTGATCAGGATGTTCGAGGGCTTGATGTCGCGGTGGAGAACGCCCCGCTGGTGAGCGTGATGCAGCCCATCGGCGAGTTGGGCGATGATCCAGGCGACGGCCTTCTCGTAGGACATCCCGCGCCAGAGGCGAAGCGGGGTGATCGCGGTGCCATGAGTCCGGTCGTCGATCGGGGCGCCGACGGACTCGACGGCCTCGGCCACCTGCTCGCCGTGGAGAGGCCGGAGATTGCCATCCCAGAGCCATTCCAGGAGCCCGGCGAGCGTCACGCCTCCGAAATACGGCATGCAAACGGCACGGATGCCAGCGCTGGCATCCTCATGAACGGAGAAGATCGGGACGATGTTGGTGTGCTGAAGTCGGGCGAGGGTCTGGGGCTCGGTCCCCTCGGCCGCGGAGACCTTCAGGACGACGGCGCGGCCGGCAAGGTCACATTGCTCGGCCAGGTAGACGCAGGCAAATGCGCCGCGGCCGAGCGGATGGCGGAGCCGGAACCCGAATAGCTCATCCCCATCGGCGAACGACGGAAGCATGCGATCGCGGTCACGTCGGCGGACGTTCATCGTCCGAGAGGCGGGACGGTGCCGCAGGACCGTGCTCGGCGCCTGAGTATCCGGATCATCGTCGGCTTGCCCAGCGTCGACCCAGGCCGGCCCGAGTAGACGACCGCGGACGACCGTGGCATCGTCCATGATGGGGGCCCTATCCCGGCCATTTTCCCCGGCAGAGGAACCTTCGTGGGCTGTTCCCGGCCCGGAAGCGGGCGTGGAGGGACGGAACCTCACCGTCTGGAGAGTACCGGGCTCCTCGCCGCTGGTTTCTGTCATCTTTCGTCCCTCCTGAACGCAGGCGCCCGACGCGCCGGTCCTCGCATCGGCCCATGCCCAATGTCGCGGCGGACGATCCCTCGGAACCGGGCATACGCCCCGGCCACGATCGCGGCGAAGGTCATCAGCGCGACCCGGACCCGATCGATCGACGGCGATCCCGGCGGCTTCTCGTCTGACGCGGGGCCAGAGGCAACCGAGTTCGAGACAACGACGGCCGATGCCACCGAGGCGGGGGTCGGCGAGGGTAAGGTCACACCGGCCCGGGCCGGCCGCATCGGCGCGGGTAAGTCGGGGACGACCGCCTCAGCGACGGGCGGAGGCGCCATCCAGGGGTGGTCGGAGCCGGTCGCCGCGATCAGGGTGCTCCATTCGGTGACCACGGCTGGTGCGTCGGCCGCCACACCCATCGCTACGACCTCAAGGTCCCCTGCGGGCAGAGGCGGGTCGTCGCCCGGCGCGATCAACTGGAGCGAGGTCCCCAGGACGATCAGGCTCGTCGCCATCGCGGGCGAACCACCCGATGTACCAAACTGGGCGAGCATCGTGGCCGAAGGACCCGCTCCCTCGGGAGCCGTCACTCCACCAACCGGGCTCGCCGCCAGAGCTGAGACCGACGTCGAAACCGGCCCGTAGTAACCCGAGAGACCCGACGAAGCCGAGGGGATCGCCAGCGCCAGTCCCGTCGAGGTCGCTCCCGACGGATTGGTCACGCTCTCCACCATCGATCCGGTCGGCGAGGGCCCCGCGACCGAGAGCCCGCTCGGTTCGGTCGTCGCCGTTGGCTCAGGCCCATAGGGCGGATCCACCGTCGGGGGCGGCGGCAGCACGATCGGAGGCGGGGTTGGCGTGGGTGACGTTGGAGTCGAGCTCGGCGTCGGCGATGGAGAGACCGCCAGCTCGATCGCCATCGCCGGCGCCGGACCTGCGACCAGCGGCGGCGCGTTGTCGTTCTGCGTCGCCATCGAAATCGTGAGCTGATACGAGACCCCTGGCGCCTCTGTCGAGGTCCATCCCCCGACCACCAGAAAATAAGTGCCCGGCGCCAGCTCAGAGGCGAGCACGCCACCCGAACTGCTGGACGGAACGAGCTGGCCCGAGGCATCTTCGAGCGCGAGGGTGAAACCGCCGGACGAGCCTGATCCCACGATCGTGAAGTTATACGTCCGATCGAGGAGGATCTGGAACGCGTAAACATCGGTCGTGTCGTGCGGGGCCTGGGCGGGGGCCTGGCTGAAATTGCGGTTGAGGGTCACATCGGAAACCAGCTCGTCTGGGAAGAGTGGCCCGAGGTTCTGCGCCTGGACGAGGGTGTCGTTCGGCTCCTGGTCGTTGTAAAGGAGCGGGTTCCCGCCGACACCGCGAGGGGGAGCGTTGACGGTGAAGGGAACGACGTAGTCGCCACTCGGGTCGTTGGCGACGAGCGGGTTGCCGCCGAGATCGGCGAGCCCGCTCGGGCCCGAGAGATGGAGCTGGTACGAGCCGTCCGGCAGCGCGTTGAGCATCTGGAACGTTGCCTGGTTGGTCGCGGCGTCGTACGAGACAAAGCGGGGGACGTAGTCGATCCCGCCAGTCCCGGCGATGTAGACAGCCGGAACCGTGGCGTAGGCAGTCAGCGTGCTGTTCAACGCCGTGGCCTGAAACGACTGGAAGGCGATCTGCGCCAGGTTCATCGGCTGGTCGAAGCTCACCGTAAACTGCTCCGGCGGGGCGCCAAGCGTCGCTCCTGGGGCGATGCTGGTCGAGACGACATGTGGAGGCGCCGGAGCCGGCTGGACGAGCAGGTTCAGCACATAGGCCCCCATGTCGGGAACGCCGGAGTACCCGTTCTGCGCGCTACCGGGGATATTGGGATCGTAGAGCCCGTAGCTGGGATAGGGAACCGATGGTGGATTCGCGGGGATCACCGCCGGATCCTGGGTCGGGTCGTAAAATTGGCCTTCGAGAGGCGAAGGCGTGTTGGCGGCGTCGGCGACGGCGATGTAGTAGTCGCCGGCCGTCAGGCCGACCTCGAGGAGCGGGTCGCTGTAGAGCGGCCTGGAAAAGCCGTCGGTTGTCGTCGCGGGATCGTAGCTGTTCAGGTCGCCCGCGACAAAAACCAGGGCCCCGGTGCTGGGGTCGAGCTTGAAGAGGCTCAGCCCGGCCTGGAGCGGCGAGCCGATCCGTCCGGCGAAGACCTGGGCGATGAACGAGCTCTGACCAGGCCCGACAACCGTGAAATGGTAGAGATTGACCTGGTTGGCTGGGTTGCCAGCCGTGTCAGGCCCCGGATCGTTGCCGATAGCGCCGGTGACCTGGACAAGCCCGGCGGTGCTCAGGTTTCCGAGCGGGAGGGCCGTCTGCGCGGTGTCGGCCTCGGTCGTGATGCCCGCCGCCTGGCCCTCGATCCCGGTGACCGCAAACGGGATCTTCACGATCTGCCCCCCGGGATTCGCGGTGTTCGCGCCCAGAGGATTTCCTTGATAATCGGCAAGGGCGGAGGCGGAGGCGCCCCCCTGACCGTCGAGAATGACTTCGTAGGAACCGGGGAGGAGCGGCGAGGAAGGGAAGAGTTGCAATTGATCGAGGCCACGGTAGGTCGGCCCGTCGCCGCCGGAAGGCGTTGGGGCCACCACGACCGGCGAGAAGTTGACGGAGGCCAGCGAGATCATCCCGTAATCGGCAGGCTAAGGCCATCATCGCGAAGGTCATTCTGACCGCAAAGGCCCGCCTCGCCGCCAAAGCGGCGCGCGAGACCGTGCTCCGCAGGGGCGCATTCGAGGGCCTTACGCTTCCCGGCAAGCT
>DAIDJI010000356.1 GCA_027451455.1 Planctomycetales bacterium
CGACGGGGACAGAGAGGTTTTCTCCAGCGCGGAGATCGCCCGACGGGCCGCGATCCTCGCCAGGACGCTCGCCCCGGTGACGGCCGTCTCCAGGTCGACCCGCGTGATCGTCCGGCTCGCGATCTCAGGGGTGTTCGCGGCGAACGGGGCGGTCGCGTTCGCCGCCCACCAGTTCCGCGTCAAGATACCGGAAAGAACCTCAGGCGAGGGGACTCGACCGCGTTCATTGAGGTTCGTCCCAGGCATCGTCGGCGTTCGAGAAAACGACACAAAATTCCAGTCTGAAGCATGTCCTAGACTGGAAGAAAGGCAAGCGAGCGGATCGCGGTCCGCCCAACGATCGTCGTTAAGAGGCGAACGATCGGTATCACCAAACCCCGACGCCGACGCCTATCCGGGAGCCGATGGCTTTTCGTGTCGCCGAAATGAGGATGTTCTCGACATCGGGAATGTATGGCTTCGGCGAATCCGATGGATGAGTGGCATGCGAAGTCCCGCCCACTCCGGCCACTTGATGCGCGCCCTGGGCCGATCACCGACGATGAGTAGATGATCCGCGTGCGTTCCCAACCTCCTCGATCTCGCCCGCTTGATGGTCTCGCGTTCTCGGACAGGGAAGTCGTCGTCCGCTGAAGGGAATCGGACTCCGATGATTCTGCGTACCAACATCATTGAGGAAAGCATCGATGCGCGCTCATCGCAAGGTCAGATTCCGTCCCCTCCAGGACCTCCTTGAGGATCGCAGTCTCCTCTCGCAGACACAGCCCTTCCAGGCCGTGATCGACATCCAGAACCAGAGTAACGACACGATCGGGTTCGCCTTCACATGGGGCCCGAACTCGGCGGTCAACGTCTATTACGAGTCGCCCGGTCAGAGCCTGGAGTTGACCTCGAGTACCACCACAAGTGCCAGTACCCACCCCATGGTGGCGTACTTCAACTCGCCGTACTCGAACTGGCCCACGATTCAGCGGCTCAGCTACGGGAAGTGGTACGACACCTCGAACACCTCCCCGCCCCCCTCGGCGGGCACCGATTACGCCTTCGAGAATACCTGGTGGGGCGGAGTCCACCTCAACTTCCAGTCGGGCCCCACCACACCGAGCCCCACGCCGTCGCCGACACCAGCCCCGACTCCCACACCGACACCGGCCCCGACTCCCACGCCGACACCGGCTCCGACCCCCACACCGACACCGGCACCAAACCCGCAGCTCAGCACGAACTGGTCCGGCTACGTGGCCGCAAACAACCTGAGCAACCCGACGCCGGGCTCGGTGACCTCGGTTAGCGGGACGTGGACCGTGCCGACCGTGACGCCGACGGCCGGGCAGACCGCTTACTCGTCCGTCTGGGTGGGGATCGACGGAGCGACGAGCAACTCCTCGACGGTCGAGCAGATCGGGACGAGCCAGGACGTCATCAACGGCCGTGTCCAGTACTATGCCTGGTGGGAGATGTATTCCAGCGGGGCCCAGCAGCCCGAGCAGCCCATCTCCGGCATGGTGATCCAGCCGGGCGACTCGATCACAGCTTCGGTTCAGTACATCACTTCGGGCGCCAACGCCGGAGATTTCTCGCTCTCGATCGTCGACAACACCCAGTCCAACGACTCGATGAGCCTGATCGTCAATCCCGGGAATTACCAGTCTCCGCTCGCGAACGAGACCTCGGCCGAGTGGGTCGTTGAGGCCCCGACCGTCGGCAACAACATCGCGGCGCTCGACAATTTCGGCTCGGTCACGTTCACCAGTGCCTCCGCCACAATCAATGGAGTCACCGGCCCGATCAATGACCCGAGCTGGCAGAACACCGCGATGAACATGGTCTCGCCGACCACGAATGCCAACCTCGATACGACCTCGGTACTGACGAACAACGGATCGTCGTTTGTCGTGACCTACGGGTCGGGTGCCACTGGGGGCGTCAACGCGTCTCCGGGTGGGGGCGGCGGTTCCAGCGCGAGCCTCCTCGACTCGTTCTCCGTGAACCAGCCCGGCTCGATCGCGCAACCGCCGGCCCAGTCGCCTCAGGTGGTCGCCTTCGGCGTGATCCCGGACACGTCCAGCTTCTCGCCGAAGCGGTCGGATTCGGGCGCCTCGGTCGTTCGCTGATCCGAGGGGGATCGATCGGGCGTCGCTGGCCTTTGCAGGGCCGGCAGCGCCCGAAGCTCCCGCGCAATCCTGCGCGACAGAATGGCATGCCCCTCGGCGTTCGGATGGAAGTCGCTCGGATGAACCGCCAGTTCGGCAGGATCGCGGCCGTCGAAGGCGTCCGAGACGTCGACGACGGCCGTGAAGCCCGCCGCTCGGGCCTCGTGAACCAGCTTTCGAATCCGCTCCTCGGAGACGAACCGCCCGACCCGGGGGATCAGCACCCAGACACAGGGAACGCCTCGCTCCTTGCATTCAGAGACCACCGTCCGGTAGGCGGCCGCGAGCAGGTCCCATCGATAAGGCGCCAGAGCCTCCCAGTACACCTCGGCCGTCCCGCCAGGACGCAGCCCCGATCGTTCCAGCACGTCGCCATAGATCGACGAGTTCCATCCGATTCCGCGCGGGAGAATCTCCGAGAGGCGCCGGCGATCCCAGTTGTCATCAGCGGGCGTCGCCTCAAAGAGGACGAGGTCGGGCTGAGTCGCCCAGCCCGTCTTTCGAAAATGGTCCCATCGCTGACCGGGGCTCCGGCCGGGTAGCGCGAAGTTGAGAATCTCGATCGACGGCCCGCCCCTGCGGCGGGATCGCTCGTTGAGCGATCGCTCCAGGAGCGGTTCGAACCCCTTCCCGTCGCCGACACCCAGCCCGACGCCGATCGAGTCGCCCGTCATCGCGATCCGGATCGTTCCCGGCGGCTTCTCGCGCGCATAGAAGCGGTCGCGCAGGCCGAGGTCGTTTGCCGTCCAGGTCGTCCCGTCGCTCCGGACAAGCGAAAGATTCGGACGCAGGACCAGCTCGCGCAGCTCGTCAACGGCGATCGCGATCGAGGGAGGTTGGTCCGCACGCAGGCCGGTGTCGAGAAGTTGGTTGTAGTATCCGTGATCGGTGTGATCGCCGTCGATCCGGCAGAGCAGGCGGTCGAGTTTCTCGACCTCGTCGCAGGCGAGCGCCCATCGAATTCGGTCCAGCCCGGCCGAGTTCCAGGCCGAGGGCCACCAGTGCCAGCCGAGCAGGCCCACTGCCGCGGCCATCCGGAGGACCGTCCGCGATGATCGAAACATGTTCGGATCTCCTTCGTCTCAGTGTCCCAGGGCGCGCCGGTACATCGACCACCATCCGGCAACGCTCGGACTCGACCAGAGCGACCAGAGAACGGCGATCGTGGTGAGCGTCGCACCGACCCGAACCGCGTGCCAGGCGCCTCGGACGATCCCTCGCTGACCCCGGGGATCGATCCGACCACCGCCCGAACTCCGGGCATCGAGCTGGACGTTGACCACCACCAGCACCCCGAGGATTCCCCAGAACAGGGCATCCGGGCCGCTGAAGCCCCAGGCGCCCCGGAGCCAGTACGATTGATAGGCGTGAAGCAGCCAGGTAGCGAGGAAGACGGATGTCGTCGCCACCGCGAGCGCCAGGGGCCTCGGCCACCGCTTCAGCCGAAAGACGACCGGGTTGAAGACCACCCGGATCATGAAGTCTTTCCAGTAAATATTGATCCGTCGCCAGTAGTCGGTGAAGCTCGACGCGAGCAGGTAATGATGGTGCGTCTCGGGGAGCCGGAAGCCGTAGAGGTGCAGCATTCCGCAGGCCATGTGAAACTGCCCGGAGACCCGAAGGTACAGCAGATAGTTGCACACGACGTATTGGGCGAGACTGATCGGATCAACGACGGCCTCGGGAGCGATCATCAGAAGGCGATCGATTGCCCGGTAGGCCAGCAGTTGGAGCATCCCCCGCCCGATCATCGCGACGCCCGTTTGCTGGATCTCGTGGATCTCGGCCGAAAAATACCCGCGCTGGTAGGTGCGAAAATCGACGACCGGGAAATGCGGAAATGCGGCGTTGGGCATCAGGAAGAAGTAGCCAAGGACATCGGCGAGCGGTTCCGGGCCCTTCGCGTGCTTCCGCTCGTACAGAAAGACGATCATCCGAAACATGAAGATCGAGGCGAGCACGGGCACAAACCCGGACGAGACGGCCTCGGGTCCGGTGTCGCCATCGGGCCGATGGAGGGCCAGCGCGGCCGTCGCCGCGGCGATCAATCCGACCCGGAACGACCAGCGGAGTGGGGAAACGGCGACCAGGATTAGGACAAGGCCGGCGGTCACCACGGCGATCGCCGTGACCGGTCCCTGAACGATCGCCAGCCCGACGATCGAGAGCCCCACAAAGACCGGCTTCTTCCAGCGGAACGGGGCCAGATAATGGATCGGGAGCGTGGCAACAGCGAAGAGCGCGAGCATTCGGAACGCTCGGGTCTCCAGGCGATAGGCATCGAAGACCGCCAGCAGCAGCCCCAACTCCGCCAGGATCACGAGAAAGGCAAGAGCGCGCCGTCGGCTATTCTCGGGCTCGCCCTCCCAGAGGCCGTTTCGGCCCGGTTCCTGGAGTGGTCGGAATCGGCGATGGAGGATCGCGCGCCGATCGCGCGGCGGCCGGATGAGGATCGACATGGTCTCTCCACGATTGAGAAGCGGGATCCCTCTCGGGATCGCGTTCGGGCGGGTACGGACGCCGACCGGGCCGTCGGAGACGGCGCGAACAGTCCGAGGGCCGGTCAGGTGGTGGCCGCCCGTCCGGTCGACGTATCCATCCGGTGGGGAGTGGTGGAGAGCGGGCTCAGCAAAGGAATCGGCAGAGGACGGGAATCAGGCCGTCGGCCCATCGCTCGACGGGGGAGGGCGATCGGATCGGGCCGCGGGGGCCCGGCGTTCCGGTCAGGTGGGGCGTTGGATCGAGAACCACGAAGAAACCCGCGGAGCGTTCTCCGTGTGGGACGCGTTCCGCAGCCGCCAGATCGAACTTGATGCCAGGCGCGCCGGGATTGTCGTGGTCGTGATCCGTCGGTCCAGGCATGGGAATCGGCGTGGGGCGAGGATCCACCGGCTTCCCGGAATCGCCCGCCAAGGCGAGCAGGTCCAGGAGCCAGGGCGAGGAGAGGTCGCAAGGGTCGGGCGTGATCGCCTGCAAACCCATCGCTACCAGCAGCAGCGTCGATACAATCCGTCTCGACGACATTTCCTCGCCTCGCGGTCCCTCGATCGCCCATCGGTCAACTTGAACCGAATCCGTGCGGCATCGACTCGTATTATGGTCGTCTTCGCGTTTGTGAACAGGGCAATTGCACCCGTTCGCGGGGGACATTCCGTAAAGAAACCTGTGCGTGGCAGGCAGGATCCGGTCTCGGATCAACGGCCAACTTGTGGCCGTCGATCGCCTTTCCTTCCCGGAGGCGCTGGTAAGACTTACAAGGAAGACCCTGCGGGATCGAGCGGCTCTGACTTGAGGGAAAATCGAAAAAAATTCCGACGGCCGTCCCGTCGTTCAATCGGCGTGTAGACTTGAGTCGAAAGCCGGGAACGCACGAACGACACCTGGAGACTTCCGAAGACTCGCCCGGCATCCGGCTTGCGGTAGAGGTGGCCATCCGCCTCGACCGCGGTGGTCGGGCGGCTTTCCCATCTGGCAAGGAGATACGAATCATGACTCTCGGGAACCGGGCCGCGCTCGCCGTCCGGCCGCTGCGGTGGGGGCTTGCCACCGCGGGCCTGCTGGCCCTCGCCCATCTGTCCGGCTGCAGCCATCACCGTCAGACAACCCTTCGACCGGTTTACACCAGCCCTGCCTCGGCCACCGCACCCTGCACGAATTGCGGCGGATCGTCGAGCCGGGCTGGTTCCTCTGTCGTCACGGAATCGGAGGAACTCCCGTCGTCCTCCGTCCCCTCGCTCTCGGCCCCCTCGACCGACTCGGCCGTCACGCCGAGCACGTCGATCCAGAAGGGGTCAGGATCAGGGTCGGGATCGGGAGCGGCCGTCCGAAGCTCACCGATCGAGACGCCTCCGAGCGCCCGGATCGGCCAGGAGCCCGAGTACGACGAGTACGCCCCGACCTATCGACGAAAGAGCGCCCGGCCGTCCACGCCGAGCGCGGTCCCCTCGCTGGATCCGCCGAAGGGGAATGACAACACCTCGGCCAACTGGAACAACAATGACCCCGACGCC
>DAIDJI010000357.1 GCA_027451455.1 Planctomycetales bacterium
AACCGGCTGGTGAACGTTGAGAGGATGAGCGCCGTCACCGAGAGGTTCAGGAAACTGACGAGGTTCCGCCACGAGGGAGACTGGACAGCGTATCCCAGTCGGGGGATGTTCAAGAAGTAGAAGGCGAGCAGGCCGAAGAAGATCAGGAACTGCGACCACTGCGCCGGGTCTCGTCGGAAGGCGCGGAGGTCCTTGAGGATCAGGAGCCGGACGGGCCTCGGCAGGACGAAGAACGTCCGGTGGAAGAGAGCGTCGAACCAGTACCCGCCCTGTCGACGCCGGGCGCTCCGGTTCCCCTGGACGCGGCTGTAGCCCCGGAAATAGAGGTCGCGGGCCATTGCCGCCGCGGCGAGATACGCCAGTCCCGCGTGAGCGGAGAGCACGACCAGGTAATATCCGGACCGGCTCCATTCGCTTCGAGACGCCGCGAGGAGCCCGGCCGACATCCACCGGCTCGGCCAGAGCGGGCTCTGTGCGAAGGCCAGCCGATCCTGCACGCCGGCCAGCCAATCGGTCGAGAGCGCGTCGCCGGGCGTCGACCAGAGCTGCCAGACGAGCAGGCCACCGAGCGCCAGTATCCCCGCTACGGAGGCGCCAAGGACCAGCTTCTGACGCCTCGGAAAGACGTTCGCCACCACGATCGCCGCGATCGCTCCCAGACTCCCGGCGATCAGGACGAACGCCACGAGGTACGCCAGGAAGATCAGGTAGAACCCGGGCGCGGCACCGTTGGTGAGTCCGTAGGCGGCCATCAGCGGGCTTCCGAGCAGGAAGAACGCCCAGCTTGAGAGCCCGACCGACTCCGTGAACTGGTAGGCGAAGATCCGGTCGGTCGTCGCCGGGGTCGTGAGCAGGAAGGCCCCTTCGCGAGAGTGAAAAAGCGCGGTGTAGGTCAGGATTCCGGTCGAGAAGAAGAGCATCACCAGGATCGAGAGGAAGAACATGCTGAAGAGGTATTCAAAGATCCCGTTGACCAGCGCGTCGTTGATCCCGATAAACTCGAAGCTTCCCCAGAAGAGGCCGAACAGCCCCAGCCAGAAGACGGCCGAGCAGAAGAGGATCATGGCGAGCCGGAGCCGGCTGCCGGAGAGGACCGAGCGGACCGTGTTGCGCATCAGCCACCATCGAAGGTGGCGAAGCGCCCGGGCGGTTTGCTCGGCGGGCAGGGGGGGTGGTTCGATCCGGCCCGAATCGCCGATGGCGAGGCTCATGAGGGCGTCCCGGCGGGCTGGGGTCGTCCGGCGAGATCGATCGGCCCCTCGCCCTCGGCGGGCGTCGGCGGGCGATGATCGCCGGTGAGCGACAGGAAGAGGTCCTCGAGCGGACCGTGGTGCTTCAGTTCGGAACGAAGCTGGTCGATTGTCCCCGAGGCGAGCATCCGGCCGTGGTCGACGATCCCGACCCGGTCGGCAAGTTCCTCGGCGATCGCCAGGAGGTGCGTCGACATCAGAACGGCACAGCCCGATCGCGCCTGCTGGACGAAAAGGTCCTTGACGATCCGGGCGCTCCTCGGATCCAGCCCGACCAGCGGCTCATCCACGACCAGGACCTTCGGGTCGTGGACCAGGGCCGAGGCAAAGACGACCCGCTGCTTCATCCCCTGGGAGTAGCTTTCACAGAGCTCGTCAATGTAATCGCCCATCTCGAAGACGTCGATCAGCTCAAGAATCCGACGGCTCGCCCGGCCGGGCTCCAGCCCGTACATCTCGACGACGAATCGAAGGAACTCGCGACCGGTCAGCTTGTCGTACAGGTACGGCTGATCGGGGACATAGCCGAGGAGCTGGCGGGCGGCCTGGCTGGTCGCCTCGTTCCCGCCGATCCGGACGATGCCCGAACTCGGCGAGAGCAGGCCGCAGATCATCTTGATCGTCGTCGTTTTCCCGGCGCCGTTGGGGCCGAGAAAGGCGAAGAGCTCGCCGGAGCGGACCTCCAGGTCGAGCCGATCGACGGCGCAACGGGCGCCGAACCGCTTGGTCACCCCGCGGACCTCGATCATCCGGCGGTCCTCCCCGAGGCGGCCCGACCGCCCTCGGCCTCGTTCTCCTCGGGACGACGCTCCAGCAGCAGCCGGAGGAACGGGAACGGGACCTCCTGGCGAAGGATCACCCCGTCGGTACGAACCCACGTTCGCATCTTCATACCCGACACGTTTTGCTCCACTTCATAGGTTGTCTCCGGCTTGCCCGCCCAGGGGATCGTAGTGCGCCGGGTCACCACGACCCGAACGTGCTCGACCTGCCCGGAGAACGGGTTGACCACCTGCATCTCCCACCGCTGGCCGACGTGCAGGCCGGGCAGGCGGTCGATCGGGCCGAGCATGTCGCTGACCACGCTCCTCGGCTGATACTTGAACGGCGCGAACTTCCGATTCAGGATCGGGAGCGGTCCCTCTGAGGCGATCTCCATCATATCATTGCGGAGCTTTCCGAAGACGTGCAACAATTGCTCGCCCAGATCGCGCGACTCCACTTTCAGGTCGAAGTTACGAAGGTTCCCCGAAGGATCGACCTGGTACGTGCTGACGATCAGGACGGGCAGTCGGTCGCGGTTCCCGGACGCCAGGATGGTTCTCTTGAGAAGTTTGTCGGCGTCGAGTTCAACCCGACTCGACATCCGGAACCAGCCGTCCGACTCGCGCTTCGACGAGGTGACCGCCTCGCCGATGATCGTCGGATCTTCCCCCTTCGCCACGTCGAGGATCTGGATGCTCCACCGGATCGGCCGGTCGGGCGTGCTCGCGAACGCGATCCCCCGGAGGTCCGGCGGGTAACCCTGAGTCAACTCGGGGAGCACGTCCGACTTCAGGAGCCAGAACGCGGCCACCGACCAGTAGACGAGGATCAGCAGGGAGACCAATCGTGAGGGCATGACTCGCAACTCCGTGCCCAAGGTGAACATGGCTTCTATCGTAGGCTCCCCGCCCGTGCAGGAACAATGGCCTCCCCGCGAGGAAACGCCAGTCCGGGTTGACCGATATCGAGGGCCTGCGTATGTTCGAAAAAGAGACCTGGTCCTGTCTCACTTCCGATTCCATGCAGGGATTCTCCCGCCCTCGCCGCAGTACCGGTCGGCTCCTTCCCCGCGTCCCTCTGGTCCCCCGGATAGGGATGTTCCATGCGCAAAAAGACGAAGATCCTGATCTGGGCCGGGACCGCCCTGGCGGCGATCACGGCGACTCCGGTTCTGGTCTGGCTCTCTCTGACTTATAAGCCACCGTATTATCGGGCGATGATGCTCCAGTCGACCGAGCAGCGGCACCGAGGCGCCCGGAAATTCGTGGCGCAGGGACTCCAGCTTCGCAACGACATCTGCAACGAGCCAAACTGGGAGGCGATCTTTTCGGACCAGGAGGTCAATGCCTGGCTCGCCGAGGATCTGGTCCGGCACTTCGCCGATCAGCTCCCGCCCGAGGTCCACGAGCCCCGCGTCCTCTTTGAGATGGACCGGATCGTCCTGGCGTTCGAGCTTCAGCAGGGGCGGATTCATTCGGTGATCACGGTCGTCGCCCGTCCGAGGGTCCCGGCCGGGAACACCGTCGAGCTCACCCTGGAGAAGATCCGGGCGGGAATCCTTCCGGTCCCACCGGACAGCGTTCTCGATCGGATCGTCGAGTATTCGCGGTTCATGGGTGTTGACGTCGAGTGGACGCGTCGCGAGGGGTATCCGGTCGTCCTGGTCCGCTACAAACCAAACCTCCAGCGCGACGATATCGAGCTCGAAGAAGTGCAGATTCGGTCGGGCCAGCTTCGTCTCGCCGGCCGGTCGGATCGGACCCGGGGTGCCTTTTACCGGCCGACCCTCCCCTCGCGCAGAGTGCTTCAGTCGACGTTTCCGACGCGAAGGCTCCACCTGCTCCCGCCCGCCGGATCGATCCCGATCGGCCGGAGCTCCGCGATCCCGACAAGCTGATGACCCTCCAGCCGGACCCGGATCAGGTCGTCGCGCCAATCGAGCGACGCAAACGACCCGGAATCGATCCGGCGGACGGTCCCGCGATCGCCCGAGATCGGTCCTTCATAGTCGAGATAGAGGGCGCGATGGTCCGGCAAGGCCCGCGCGGAAAGCTCGACCCCGGGCACGATCGGGGCGTCGACCGCCCAGGTTCGGAGGGTTTCCCCGGATTCGAGCATCAGGTCCCAGTGAACGCCGTCCCACCGATGTTCCAGCAGTACGAACCTGGGCATGGAACCCTCCTTCCGGCCGATCTCGACCCGCGCGCCCCGGGCAATTCTCCATTCTGGAAGGGCCGTCAAGATCGGTGCGGCCGGTATCGGCGTCGTGTCCGACGCCCCGGTGGTAAGGATCGATCCCCGATGATCTTCCGTCGCGCCACGGCCGCCCGCATAATGTCATTTCTGCCGAGGATCGATCCGGGCCGCCGGTCGTGGCGACGGCCCATCTCCGTCGATCGAGGGCGGTCCCACACGAGGCGAGGTTCCCGGTGACTCCCAAAGAGGTCCTGGCCCTGATCCGACAGCGCGAGGTCACCACGGTCGACCTGCGGTTCATGGACTTTCCCGGCGTCTGGCAGCATTTCTCGATCCCGGCCGAGGCTCTCACCGAGGAGACCTTCGAGGAGGGAATCGGATTCGACGGCTCCAGCGTGATGGGATGGCGGGCGATTAACGAGGCCGACGTCCTGGTCGTCCCTCAGCCCGAGACGGCCGTGATCGACCCGTTCCCATCGCATCCAACCCTGACGATGATCTGCAACATCCACGACCCGATCACCCACCTCGACTACACCCGAGACCCCCGCAACATCGCCCGCAAGGCCGTCAGCTACATGCGAAATACCGGCCTCGCTGATGATTGCCTGCTCGCCCCGGAGCTCGAATTCTTCGTCTTCGACAACGTGCAGTACGACCAGCGCGGGCACGAGGCGTTCTATCATGTCGACTCGGTCGAGGGCGCCTGGAACCGGGGCCGGGCCGAGACTCCGAACCTCGGTTACAAGGCCGGCTCGGGGCTCGGATATTTTCCCTGTCCGCCGACGGATAGCCTGGTCGACCTTCGCTCCGACATGGCAAACCGGATGAACGAGTGCGGGATCGCGACCTCGGCGCACTTCCACGAGGTCGCGACCGGCGGCCAGTGCGAGATCGACCTGATGCCCGCCGGGCTGGTCGACGCGGCCGATCACGTGATGCTCGCCCGCTATATCATCCGGAACGTCGCCCGACGCGCCGGCAAGACCGCGACCTTCATGCCGAAGCCGCTCCACGGCGATAACGGCTCGGGAATGCACACCCACCTGACCCTCTGGAAAGACGGCGAGCCGCTCTTCGCCGGTCAGGGCTACGCGGGGCTGAGCGACCTGGGGATTCACGCGATCGGCGGGTTGCTCCGCCACGCGACGGCCCTCTGCGCCTTTGCCAATCCCACGACCAATAGTTACAAGCGGCTGGTGCCCGGCTTCGAGGCGCCGACGAAGGTCTCCTACAGCCGGCGCAACCGGGCGGCGATCGTCCGAGTCCCGGTCGGGAGTCCGAGCCCGATCAACCGTCGGATCGAGTACCGAGGCCCCGACGCCGCCGCAAATCCCTACCTGTTGTTCTCGGCGATGCTGATGGCGATGCTCGACGGCATTCAGAACCGGGTCCGCCCCGGCGAGCCCCTCGACAAGGATATCTACGACCTTCAGCCCGAGGAGCTGGACAACGTTCCGACCACGCCCAGGTCACTCGAAGCCTCGCTGGAAGCCCTTCGCGCCGACCACGAATTCCTGCTCCGCGGCGATGTCTTCACGCCCGACGTGGTCGACACCTGGATCTGGTACAAACAAACGCACGAGGTCGAGATGATCCGGGTGCGCCCGCATCCGTATGAGTTCGCGCTCTACTACGATATCTGATTCGCCCGGTCACCGTTGCGGATCGGTCTTCCAGCACCGCGGCGCTCACGACGTGGACGTTCCGGTCGTCTCCAGGACCGAATCGACCTTCGCAGGGGGGGCCGACTCGACCTCCGGGCGGGGGACGACGTCCTCGGGACGCATTGCGAAGAAAACCAGCGTCAGGGCGCCGGCGCGCTACCAGGTGCGCTGAGGCCGACAGAGGCGCGCCTCGTGGGGACCCCCCCCCTGTCCCCGGCCCCGCTTGCTACCATCGAATCTGACCCCCACCCCGCAGATCATCATCC
>DAIDJI010000358.1 GCA_027451455.1 Planctomycetales bacterium
ACCCGACGTCGGCCGTGAGCGGATGCTCGGCCCCGACCCGGTCGCGCAGCTTCACCTCGTGGTGGTCGCAGGGGCGTCCGCAGTTGGTGTGATCGGTCCCCGGCGAGAGGAAGGCGCAGAATACGCAGTGTTCCATATGGAACATGGGGATCCGCTGGTGGATCACCACCTCAATCCACGACGACGGGACCGCGGCCAGCAGGTCGAAAAGCTGGTCGATGTTGAGATCGTAAGAGGCCGTCACGCGGAGAGCGCCTCGACGACGGAGCAAATCGACGGTCAGCGGATTGGCGGCGTTCAGCGAGAAGTCGGCGAGGAATGGGACGCCCTGACTGGAGCAGAAATGCATCCCGCCGGCGTTGCGGACGAGCAGGCCGTCGGCGCCCCGACCGGTGAGGTACCTGAACAGGTTGGCCTCGCCCGGCTTCTCGATCCGGGGGGTTGCCAGGTAGATCGTGGCTCCGCCGCGATGCGCCGCGGTGACGGCGTCGGTATATCGCTTGATCTCCTGATAATCGGCCAGGATTGTTGTGATCCCCTGGCCGACCGCGGCCTCGATCTGGTCGGTCCGTCGGCAGAGGACGGATAACTCGGGGATTGGTTGATCCTCGCCATCCTCGGCACGGGCGGCGGCAATCGGCGCGAGCATCGAAGGCAGGACCGGGCCTGTTGCGATGGTGCGGGTCGAAGGCGTCGACGCCGCCTCATCAAGCCGTGCGACCAGTTCCCGGCGGAGATGATTCAGGAGGCTCATCGGGACCATCGGCTCGCCCGCGATCGTCGCTTCGAGGCGGCCGAGTTGGTAGATCGTTCCGCCAAGCCGGCCAAGCTGCTCGCGGAAAAGACCCACGTCGGCGGGACGATGCAAGGCTCGAACGAGCGGTTCGTCGGAGACGACCTCAACCCGAAGCCCGACCGCCGATCGGCCGGTGATTCGGAGCGGCTCGCCAGCGACCGCGATGACCTCGATATCCAGGTCAACCCGGCGCGCGGGCGGTCCCTCGAACGTCCGACGGAGGCGCCGGGTCAACTCGGGGTCGTCGGTCTTCCAGGCCCGCTGACCGGGTGCGATCCCGCGGAGGTCGATCGCGTCGCGACCGAATCGAAGCTCCAGAGGGCCGATGAGTCCGGCTTCGGGAGGCGGGGCGGGCCGCGATTCGGCCAGTGGGATCACCTCGTAGATGCGTCCCCCCTGTTCCTGGAGATCGGCCGATTCGTCGGCGTCGAAGACCAGTCCGTCGCCCGGCTTCAGCGGTGCTTCCACCGTCAGCCGGACGCCCGATCCGGTCACCGATTCCACCAGGCCCAGGTCGATCCCCCGCTTCTTCGCGTAGTCGCCCCGGACGAGAACCTTGTGATTGTTGCCGTCGAGAAAACCGTGCGAGAATCCCCGGGAGAACGAGAGCTGCATCTCGCGAACGTCGCGCGGAGTGAACTCGACCGGATGACCGGCCCAGGCGGCATCGATCGCTGCCCGATAATGTCGGGTGATGTTCGCGACGTACTCCGGCGTCTTGAGCCGCCCCTCGATCTTGAGGCTCGAGACGCCCAGCTCGATTAGCTGGGGGACCAGGTCGAACGCGGCGAGGTCCTGCGGACTCAGAAGATACTGGACGTTTTCAAGGTCGACGGGCCGGCCGTCGCAGACGATCTGGTAGGGCATTCGGCAGGCCTGGGCGCATTCGCCGCGGTTCGCGGATCGTCCGCCGAGGGCCTCGCTCGTCAGGCACTGGCCCGAATACGCGACGCAGAGCGCCCCGTGGACGAAGACCTCCACAGGGAGTTCGGCCTCGCGACGGATGCGCCCAATCTCGTCGAGTGAGAGCTCGCGTGCCAGGATCACCCGAGAGCAGCCAAGCTCCCGGGCTAGCTCGACGCCCTCGGCACTCGTGATCGACATCTGCGTCGAGCCGTGAATCTCCAGGTCGGGCGCGATGGATCGGATGAGACCGACGAGGCCGAGGTCCTGCACGATCAGGGCGTCGACACCCGCTTCCGCGGCCTCTCGGACCGCGGATTCCAGGTCCGGAAGCTCGGCGGTGAACACCAGCGTGTTGAGCGTGACATAACCTCGAACCCCCCGGCGATGGAGCATCGCCATCACTTCGGGGAGGTCCGAGCCGTCGAAGTTATGGGCGCGCATTCGAGCGTTGTGGCGAGCCAGGCCGAAGTAGACCGCATCGGCGCCATTCTCGACGGCCGCGAGCAGGCACGTCCGATCGCCGGCGGGCGCCAGAAGTTCCGGCTTGACCCGCCACGGGCGGTCGATTGTCTCGGTGATTCCCGTTTTCGCTGGATCCGCCTGGGCCGTCGCCATGCTCGTTCTCGGTTCCCGCATCCTTGACGTTATGCCCTCTTGAGAATTCATTCTACGGGCCGTCGGTCGAGGAGCGAAACCTCGGATCGTCGATTGCGGCGATGCTTCGGAACCTGGCTTCTCGCGTTCCGTCGTGAATGGCGGGTCAGGAGTCGGATTCAGGCGAGTTCGTGACCCGGATTTTCCCTGGCTGGCCGGCGTTGATACAGCCGACGATCGCGGCGGATTCGAGACCGTGGTAGCGAAGCTGGCGGACAACCTCCGCGGCGTGCGTACCCGGGATTGCGGCGAGCAGGCCGCCGGAGGTCTGCGCGTCGCAGAGTAGAAGCTGCCGCCAGTCAGGAATGATCGGGTCGTAGTCGACCCACTTCGAGAGGAATCGGCGATTGGCGTGCGTTCCGCCGGGAGAGATTCCGGCCTGCACATACTCGATCGCGGCCGGCAGGATCGGGACCAGGTCGCTCCAGATCGTCGCCGAGACGGCGCTGGCGGCGGTGACGTTGCGGAGGTGGCCGAGCAGGCCGAAGCCCGTGATATCGGTCATCGCGTGGGCGCCCGCGTGGGTCATCACCACCGAGGCGTCGCGGTTGAGCGTGGTCATCACGGTGAGCGCCTGGGCGATCGCGCCCTGGGGATCCTCGTCCCGCTTGGCGGCGGTGGTAATGATTCCCAGGCCGAGAGGTTTGCTCAGGACGAGAAAGTCCCCGGGCTGTGCGCCGGCGTTATCGATCACCTGGTCGGGGTGAACCCTGCCGACGACGGCCAGCCCGAAGATGGGCTCTTCCGACTGGATCGTGTGGCCGCCGACGATCGCGATCCCCGCCTCGCGTGCCTTGTCGCCGGCCCCACGCAGGATCTCGACCAGAACCTCGGGCGGCAGTGCCGCGCTCGGGAATCCGACGATGCTCAGCGCCGTCATCGGGGTACCGCCCATCGCGTAGACATCGCTGAGCGCGTTGGCCGCGGCGACGGCGCCGAAGTCGTAAGGACGGTCGACAATGGGGGTGAAGAAGTCGGTGGTGAGGATGAGCGCGAGGTCATCCGAGATTCGGTAGACGGCCGCGTCGTCGGCCGTCGCGTGGCCGACGATCACGTTCGGGTCGGTGACGGGCGGCAGACCGGCGAGGAGCGAGAGCAGGTAGTCGGGCGGCTGCTTGGCCGCGCAACCGGCCCGCTTGGCGAACTGGGTCAGGCGGATCGTTTCGAGGTCGGTCTCGCTCATGTTCGGGCCCTCGGACCTTGGACCTACAGGACCAGCTCGGCGAGCCGGGCCTCAAGCAATTCGCCGACCATGGCCGGATTGGCCTTGCCGCCCGTCTGTTTCATCACCTGCCCGCGGAGGAAGCCCTTGACCGCCTCGGGCTTTTTCTTCCCTTTCTTGATATCTTCCAGCGCCTGTGGATTGGCGGCGATGGCCGCCTCGACGGCCGCCGCGATCGCGTCGCGGTCGGAGACCATCTTGTATCCACCCTGCTCGATGATGGTCTCGGCCGGCTCGCCGGTTTCGATCATCCGGCCGAGGATCTCTCGGCCCTGGTTTGTGTTCAGCTCGCCCCGCTTCACGCGGTTGATGAGGTCGGCCAGTCCCTCGGGCTTGACCGGGAACTCGGCGACGGTGGACCTGTTTTCCTTGATCGTCCGAAGAACGTCCTGCTGAATCCAGTTGCTCGCGAGCTTGTACTCGCCCGTTGCCTTCGCCACGGCGTCATAATAATCGGCGACGTCCTGCCCCTGCTCGACGAGGACGTTGGCGTCATACGGCGAGAGTCCGTACTCCGTCTCGAACCGCTTCCGACGCGCGAACGGCAACTCGCCGATCGACTTCCGAACGCGGTCGAGCCAGGCCTGGTCGACCACAACCGGAACCAGGTCGGGCTCGGGGAAGTATCGGTAGTCGGCCGCGGTCTCCTTCTCGCGCTGGGGCTTGGTTTCCTCGAGATCGTCATCCCAGCCCCGGGTCGTCTTGGGGGCGTCCTTGATGGTCTTGCCGTCTTCCAGCCACTTCTTGTACTGACGATCGGCCTCGTAAAGCAGGGCCTTTTCGACGGATCGAAAGCTATTCAGATTCTTGATCTCGACGATGGGCGTGGCGATCGTTTGTCCGTCTTTATGGATGTGGAGGTTGACGTTGGCATCGCAACGGAGCGAGCCCTCCTGCATCTCGCAGTCGGAGACCTCAAGGTAGCGGAGGGTGAGCCGAAGTTCTTCGAGGCAGCCGCGGGCGTCGGCGGCCGATCGGATCTCGGGCTCGCTGACGATCTCCAGCAGTGGGATACCGGCGCGGTTCAGGTCGACCTCCGAGAATCCCCCGTAGCCGTGGGTCAGCTTACCGGTGTCTTCCTCGAGGTGGATGCGCGTGAGCCGGCACTGGGTCCCGCCGCCGCCGTCCTTTCGGGGCGGGATCTCCAGGTGGCCGCCCTTTGAGAATGGCAGGTCATACTGGCTGATCTGATAGTTCTTGGGGAGGTCGGGATAGTAATAATTCTTGCGGTCCCACTTGGTGAACGGGGCGATCTCGGCGCCGAGGGCGACGGCCGTTTTGAGAGCCAGCTCAAACGCCTTGCGGTTCATCGTCGGGAGCGTGCCGGGCAGCCCGAGGGAGACCGGGTCCGTCTGCGTGTTCGGCGGCAGGCCGAACTCGGTGCCGCTCCAGGAGAACATCTTGCTCTCGGTCTGGAGCTGCACGTGGATCTCCAGGCCGATGACGATCTCGTAGTCCATAACTGCGCCGCCTCCGGCCTCGTGTCGTTCCTGCAAATCCGTCCGATTCCACTCATCCAGCGCTTTGGGGCCGCCGCGTGTGCCAGTCGGTCGCCCGCTCGAAGACGCGAGCGGTACGAAGCAAGGTCTCCTCGGCGAAGGGGGCGGCCAGGAGTTGCAGTCCGATCGGCAGGTTCTGGCTCGTCAGGCCGCACGGGATGCTCAGGCCCGGGATGCCGGCGAGGTTCGCGGTGATCGTGTAGATGTCCGAGAGGTACATCGAGAGCGGGTCGGCCGTCCGCTCGCCCAGCTTGAACGCGGGCGTTGGCGAGGTCGGGCCGAGCAGGACGTCCACCTCGCGGAACGCCGCGTCGAAGTCGCCTCGAATCTTGCGGCGAACCTGAAGCGCCTTGTTGTAATACTGATCGGCGTAGCCTGCCGAGAGCGCGAATGTCCCCAGCATGATTCGACGCTTGACCTCCGGCCCGAACCCCTCCGACCGGCTCACCATCATCATCCGGACAAGCTCGGCGATGTTTTCCTCGCCCGGGTATTTCGGCGAGTAATCCTCAGCGCGGTGGCCGTAGGTCGTCCCGTCGTACCGGGCGAGGTTGCTCGAGCATTCCGCGGGCGCGACGATGTAATAGGCCGGAACGCCATACTTCGAGTGCGGGAGCGAGACCTCCTTGATCGTTGCCCCGGCCTTCTCGTAGAGCTTGACAGCCTCCTGCACGGCCGAGGCTACTTCCGGGTCGAGACCCTCGCCGAAGAACTCGCGGACGACACCGATCCGAAGATTCTCCGGGGGCTTATCCAGCGTCTCGGGATAATCGGGGACGGGCTGATCGACGCTGGTCGCATCCTTCGGGTCGCGGCCGGCGATCGCTTTCAGGAGCAGGGCCGTGTCGGCAAGGTCGTGGGCGAAAGGGCCGATCTGGTCGAGCGAGCTGGCGAAGGCGATCAGCCCGTATCGGCTGACCCGCCCGTAGGTCGGCTTGAGTCCAACCACGCCGCAGACGGCCGCCGGTTGCCGGATCGAGCCGCCGGTATCGCTGCCGAGCGAGAGCGGGGCCATCCCGGCTGCAACGGC
>DAIDJI010000359.1 GCA_027451455.1 Planctomycetales bacterium
CCCCGTGTCGCTGCCGGGTTCGTTCAATCGAGGCAACGCGCTCATGGCACTCACCGCACTGGCCGAGGTCGGCGTCGACGTACGCCCTGCGGCGCTGCGGATGGCCAGCGTGGACGAGGTGGCCGGGCGCTATGGCGTTCGACGAATCGGCGACCCTGCCAACGATCGCGATCCCGACGCTGGTCGTCATCGGCGACCGCGACAAGACGACGGCCCCCGAGGCCGGCCATCACATCGCCGACCGCGTCCCCGGCGCCCTCCGAGTGGTGTTTTCGCCCGCGCGACACCTGGGCCTCTTCGAGTACCACGGACCGTTTGACCAGATCCTGGCCGATTTCACCGCCTCCTGCACGGCGACCACCTCGGCGACGTCGGCGGTCACGACGTGAGGGATCATCGAAGGGAAAGGAGCGGAGGCGCGACCCGAACTCGGCCCGGGGCATCGGCCGGACGATGCCCAATCACTTCGCGAACGCCAGCGGAAGAAGTCGGTGACCTAACCGTCAGCCTCGGGCCAGACGACGAAGTGCCAGTGGTTCCAAAGGACGCAGTAGGCCAGGATAGCGGATCGGATGGCGGGCGTGCGCCTCGACGGAACAGGGACACTCGCCCGACCGAGCGATTCAGTAAGTGGTAGGCATAGACCCCGGTGGTCACGCGGACGGCTCTGGGCATGAGATCGAAGAGCCCGGCCCAGCGTCCCGCATTAACTAGCTGCGTCCCCGTTTCCTCGTCCCATTAACTAGCTGCGTCCCCGTTTCCTCGTCCCGTCCCCGTTTCCTCGTCCGTCCCCGTTTCCTCGTCGTCCCCGTTTCCTCACCTTTCCGTCCCCTTTCTCATTTTCCTGTCCCTCCCTAGGAATGTCCTCGTTTCCCCCTCCTAACGCCTAACCCTCAAGCAGTTCCCTAACCTGTCCAAGGGGACAAAAAACAGGGCTAAATCGACCAGTGGTGTCACTCCCGTCTAAGTAGCTCGCTAGCTCCGAATCGAGCCATCTTACAAGAAATCCAGATAAGCCATAGTCAAACTTTTCGTAAGTCGACCCACCACGCCAGTCATAACGTACGATAGTCCATTCTTCCGGCTCGCCAAGGGTAATCCAAAACAGATCCTTCCCAGTGGACTCAGACGCTAGAGGCATTAAGCCACCAGGGCTAGGATAAATCTCAAAAGGACAGTTTGCTGAAAACGGACCGAACTTTGCCCGTGTATATGACTCGAGCATGGAGCCGAAAGCCTCTGGCTCTGGGCCGATCTGGGCCATGAGATTCAACTCTGGTTGCAAGCAGAATGGGTTTAAAACATATAGCACCTCGACAAAGTCGCCCGATCCGTAAAGATTGATGATGTGTTTGTAATCGCTTGGGAGCACCGAACTCAGCGCTCTCTCAACACCTTCCCAATCCTCAGCCGATCGCCCCCCGTTAATAGGGTGTGCTGGAGGAGGAGCGATGTCCAGCAGACGGCCCAGCTCATCGAATTGAATCATTTTGTAACTCCTCGAAATCTTGCCTAGGAAGGGAAAAGGGGACGGGGAAGAATGCCGCGTAGATAAGCCTAAGCCAATTTGCCGCAGAGAGTTGCGATCAGAACCCGGGCTGCTTTCTGCATGTCTCAACATATGAGATTTTTTTGCTTTGCATTTACCCAATGGAGCAAGCCGAATAGAATTAATTTCATGCGAGCATAACTCAAATTGGCTACGGATCGCGGTCGTCGCAACACCTTTGTTTTCAGGCGATTAAGACTAAGTGGATGGCATTCATCTCCGTCTCCTTTTCCCGCCCCACGACAGAGGTGGCCGTGGGCCGCGCGGTGACTGGTCAAATGTCTCCCGTAAACCTCGCTACTAGCGAGGCCAGGGATGGTGCGCGCCGCAGTCGCCAACCCAAAACCCCTATGGCAGTCTTTTTCCCGTCCGTTACCTCCGCCGCCGCTCCGACTGCTACCGGTTGGAGCGATCCAGTTGCCGGGCGGGAATTGCACCCGCTGAAGACCTATACCTTTTCACGGCGCACTGCGTCCCTGTTTCCTCACAGAACGAGACGAAGAGACGGCCGGGAGAAGCGGTTGGCATGGCGCAGCGGCGGCTCCGTCAAGGGGTGGTGAAGAGTGGAACACCCATCGCCTGGGCGGCCTTCTTGAGCTTGCCATCCAGGGCCGCCAGCGGCAGCCCGAGCCGGATCGCCAACTCCAGGTAAGCGGCATCGTAGGCGGACAGGTTATGGGCACGGGCCAGATGCATCGTGTCCGACCAGGCATGGGCAACGGTCTGGTCATCGACGGCGATGGGAAAGGCGCCCAGGATCGCTAGGAACCGCGCCGCGTCGGCCGGCGTGATGCGATTCCGGCGTTCGCCGACGATCAGGACGTTGGCGACTTCGAGCGGCCAGAGGGAGGGGACATGGGCCTGTAGATCAGGCATCCTGTCCAGGATCGCCTCGGCGTAGGCATCGGCTTCATCGTCGAAGCCCCACACCATCGCCACCGAGCCGTCGAGGACAAAGGAATTGGTGGCATCCACGCAAGATTCTCCCTCAGAAACGACGTCCTTCCTCGATCATCTCGCGGATGCTCGAACCGCCGAGCGACCGGCCCTTGCGGAATTGCTTCATGGCCTCGACGGCAGCCTGCACATCGGGCTTGGGCCTGGCGGAAAGGGCCGGCACGAGCCGGGCCACCGGCTTGCCATGCTTGGTGATGGTGAATTCTTCCCCCTTGGCCGCCCGTTCCAGGAGCTGGGGCAGGTGGGTCTTGGCCTCGAACGAGCCGACGGTTTCCATGGCAATCTCCTTATCTCGAGCTTCAACTGGTTGAAAACCAGTCTAGATGTCATCGCTCCTTTTGACAAGCCCGATTGTTCGATGCGTGCATTCAGTCGTGCGGAGCCCGCCAGGCGTAATCGCCGTGGGGCCGATCCCTCGGGTAACGGGAAATAATCCCCTTTCCTGATGGCCAGGGTGTAATCTTGGGGGCGCACAACAGGGACCCAGCTAGTTCTTGACGCTGGCACATGCATGACGGCCTGCCGCGCGTCCGAAGACGGCGGTGCGATCGGCGAGATGATCCGTTATCCTGGGGATTCGCGGGATCGAAGCCACCCACCGAGGATCGGATCATGACAACGACGTCTCGCCTCCGGATCATCTGTTCTGCGTCCGTCCTCCTGATCGCCGCGACCGCGGGACCCGCATCCGCCTGGGGACCGCTCGGCCATCGCGCCTCGGCCCGGCTGGCCGAGCGCCATTTGAGCCCCGAGGCAAAGGCCGCCATCCGCGAGCTGCTGGAAGACGGCGAGACGCTCGCCGAGGCGTCCACCTGGCCGGATGAACATCGTCGCGACCTGCCGAGGAGCGGACCCTGGCATTACGTCGACGTCCCGCTCGACCAGGACCGCTACGACGACCGATTCACGGGCGATGTCCCCGAGAAGGGCTACATCCTGCCGAAGATCCGCGAGTTCCGCGCAGTCCTGAAGGATCGGTCGCGGCCGATCGAGGAGCGACGGTTCGCTCTGCGGTTCCTCGCCCATTTGATCGAGGATCTGCACATGCCGCTTCACGTCGGCGAGAACCACGACAAGGGAGGGAACGCCACGCAGGTTCGGTTCTTCGACGAGGGGACCAACTTGCACCGCCTTTGGGACAGCGAGATGCTCGCCCACGCGACGCCGGACGAGGGGAAGTGGGTCCAGCTCCTTCTTTTGATGGACACGCCGGAGACCCGGAAGCAGGCGATGGCCGGGACGGTCGAGGACTGGGCGACCGAGAGCCTCCACGCGGCAAAACGAGCCTACATCGACCCCGCGACCGGACGGATCATCCGATCGGGGACGAAGCTGGGGGAGGCGTACCAGATGCGCCATCTCCCAGTCGCCCGGCGCCGGCTCTATCAGAGCGGCGTCCGGCTGGCGATGGTTCTCAACGAGGTCTTCTCCGACGGCGGAAGCCGCTGAAAGGATGTGGGAGCAATATGAGTCGTCGGTTCGAGTGGGAACGTGAGGTTGCGGTGCGCGCGGTGCGCGAGGCCGCGAGGCTCTGCCGGGCGGTCGCCGCCGAGATCGCGCCCGAGGCGATGGCGAAGAAGGATAAGAGCCCGGTCACGGTCGCCGACTTCGGCAGCCAGGCGATCGTCGCGCACGCCCTGGCCTCGGAGTTCCCGGATGATCCGCTGATCGCCGAGGAGGACTCGGCCGAGCTGCGCCAGGCCGAGAACGCGGCCATCCTCGAGCGCGTCGTCGGGCACGTCCGAGCGATCCGCGGCGGCCACGGCGAGGAAATCGACGCCGACGAGGTCTGTCGATGGATCGACCGCGGCGGGGCCGGAGACTATTGCGATCGGTTCTGGACCCTCGACCCGATCGACGGGACCAAGGGTTTCCTCCGCGGCGAGCAGTACGCGATCGCGCTGGCGCTGGTGCTGGGCGGCGAGGTCAGCGTCTCGGCGCTGGCGTGCCCGGGGCTCGACGCCGTCTTCTACGCCGTCCGCGGCGAGGGGGCGTTTGTGGTCCCGCTGGACGTCCCCGAGGTGCCCGGTCCGCCGGTGAAGATCCACGTGAGCGCCCGCAAGGATCCAGCGGCGGTCCGGTTCTGCGAGTCGGTCGAGTCGGGCCACAGTGCCCACGGCGACGCCGCGGCGATCGCCGATCGGCTGGGGATCACCTCGCCGCCAATCCGGATGGACAGCCAGGCCAAGTACGCGGTCGTCGGGCGCGGCGAGGCCGATATCTATCTCCGGCTCCCCACCCGCGCCGACTACCGCGAAAAAATCTGGGACCACGCCGCCGGCGCCTTCCTCGTCGCCGAGGCCGGCGGGTTCGTCACCGATATCCACGGCCGACCGCTCGACTTCCGACACGGCCGGGAACTGGCCGACAACCGCGGCGTGATCGTCTCCAACGGACGCCTGCACGACCAGATCCTCGACGCCATCCGCGAACTGCAAATCGTCTGATTCACCACAGAGACACAGAGACACCGAGAAGACCAGGATTTTCCCTTCCCTCTGTGTCTCTGTGTCTCGGTGGTTCCCAATCACGACAGCCTTTGTCGCGTCGGTTGATTCACCACAGAGACACAGAGACCCAGAGAAGACCGGATTTTCTCCTGGGCCTTTTCTCTGTGTCTCTGTGTCTCGGTGGTTCCCAATTTCGGGATGAGATCGTCCCTCGATCAGACCTTCGGCCGCATCGGCATCGACCGCGGTCGAACGCCGGTGGCGTCAAAGATCGCCGAGCCGACCGCCGGCGCGATCGCGACGATCGGCGTCTCGCCGGCACCCGCCGAGGGCCTGTCCTTCCGGTCGATCAGGACGACCTCGATCTCGGGCGCGTCGCGGAACCTCGGCACGCGGTACTTCGAAAACCTCGGGTTCTGGATCTTCCCATCCTCGAAGGCGATCGCTTCATAAAGCGCTCCGCCGAGGCCCTGAACGAGTGCCCCCTCGACCTGGTTTTCCAGGTGAGTCGGGTTGACGACGGCTCCGCAATCGAAGGCGCTGACAGCGCGGACAACCTGGACGCGGCCGGTCGATGGGTCCATCGCGACCTCGGCACAGGTGGCGATGTATCCGCCCTTTTCCGTGCCGACGGCGATCCCGACGCCTCGATCGGGGCCCGGCTTGCGGCCCCAGCCGAACGCCTTCGCCGCAGCCTCCAGGACGGCCCGCATCCGGTCGTCTTCGAGGTGCTTCAGCCGGAAGGCAAGCGGGTCCATCCCGATCGCCCGGGCGAGTTCGTCGATCTGAGACTCGCGCGCGAAGTGGTTTGCGGTTGAAGCCAGCGCCCGATACGAGCCCTGGCGCAGGGGCGAATCGGAGGCGTGGAAGGCCACGCGTTTGTCGACGGCCCGGTACGGGCAATCCAGGCCCGAGGGGCCCGAGTTGTGGTTGTGGAACTCCCAGGCGGAGATGGTCCCGTCCTTGCGGACGCCGGCCCGGACGTCGATGACGCCCGCCGGCCGGAAATAGGCGCGGGTGAATTCTTCCTCGCGGGTCCAGACGAGCTTGACCGGGCGCCCGGCCTCGCGCGCGATCCGGGCGGCCTCAACGGCCGCCTCGCCCGAATGCTTGCCGCCGTAGCCCGAGCCGGTA
>DAIDJI010000360.1 GCA_027451455.1 Planctomycetales bacterium
CGCGAGCAGATCCTCTGGGGGAAGTTTGTCTTCTCGGTCGGGATCGCACTCCTCCCGACGGAGCTACTTGTCTCCCTGAGCGACGCGATGCTCGGCATGGGACCGCTGATGATCGCCCTGCACGCGGTCATGGTCGCGGTTCTGTGCGCGGGGCTGTCGGGGATTAGCGTCGGACTCGGTGCCCGGCTGCCGAACCTCCGCGAGAGCGACCCATCGAAGATCGCGGTCGGCTTCGGCGGAACGCTCAACCTGCTCGTCAGCCTGGTCTTCATCTTCGCGATCGTGACGGCGCTGGCGGTTCCCTGCCACCTGTACTACCTCGGGATTGAGCACCCCGAAGCGCAGTACGCCTTGACCCACGGCGCCTTCCGGTTCTGGCTGACGATCGCCTTCGCGGTAAGTCTGGTGATCGGCCTGGTCGGGACCGTTCTGCCGCTCCGGATCGGGATCCGGGCGTTTCAGCGAATGGAGCTTTGATCGTCCGCGAAGGGATGACGTTCCGATCGGTTGAAGCCTCTGTCGGAGAGGATTCCAGCGCTTTCGAGGATCGAGGGACCAGCCGGGCGACACCAATACGACGCCGGCAAAGAAGAAGCTCAAGTAGGTCAGGCTTTCCAGCCTGACCTTTTCCAGCGGGTCAGGCTGGAAAGCCAGCCCTACTTCCTTGCTGCTCTCATAAGCCCTTGCGCAGCGATCGACATCGCCAGGGACCCGGCCAGAGGACTGGCGATCAGACCGAGGTCGAGGTGAGACGCCTCGTTGCGGCGGCCTGGGCGCGTCGGTCCTTTGAAAGCTTGTACTCGAAGGCGTCGGCCAGCGCCAGCCAGCTCGCCTCGATCACGTTCTCCGAGACGCCGACCGTTCCCCAGACGTCCTGATCGTCCTTGCTCTCGATCACAACCCGGACCCGGGCCGCGGTCCCAGCACGGGCGTTGATCACCCGGACCTTGTAATCCACCAGCTTCATCTCGTGGAGCCGGGGATAGTGCCCATCCAGCGCCTTCCTGAGCGCACTGTCGAGAGCATTGACCGGACCGTCTCCCTCGCTGACGGTATGCTCCAGCACGTCGCCGACCTTCAACTTGATCGTCGCCTCGGTGGCGGTCTCCTGCGAGGCACCCGGGCGCCCGTTCACGCTGACGTGGAAGTTCCGGACCTCGAAGCTCGGCCGATGCCGGCCTGCCAGCTTCTCCACCAGCAGAACAAACGTCGCCTCGGCCGCCTCGAACTGGTAGCCCTCGTTCTCCAGGTCCTGCACCCGGTCGAGCACCTTCACGAGAAGCTCGCTGTCCTGCTCCAACCCGTACTCGCTCAGCTTCTCGGCGATGTTCGACTTCCCGGATAGCTCGCTCACCAGCACCCGACGCTCGTTGCCAACGGTCGTCGGTTCGATGTGTTCGTAGCTGCTCGCGTTCTTGCGAACGCCATGAACGTGCATCCCTCCCTTGTGCGCAAAGGCGCTCGTGCCGACAAACGGCTGGCCCGGGCGGAAGTTCATGTTCGCCGTTTCGTAGACATATCGCGAAAGCTCGGTCAGTTGCACGAGCCGGCCAGGCTGGAGAATCTCAAAGCCCGGATACTTCAGGGCAAGGTTCGCCGCGACACTACAGAGGTCCATGTTGCCGCAGCGCTCGCCGAGTCCGTTGATCGTCCCCTGCACCTGCCGGACCCCCTGCCGGACGGCCGCCAGAGCATTGGCGACGGCCAGCTCGCCGTCATTATGGGTGTGGATTCCCAGCGGAACGTTGACCTCGCGGAGGACCTGCTCCACGGCCGAGGCAATCTCTTCCGGGAGCGTCCCGCCGTTGGTGTCGCAGAGAACGATCCACTTCGCGCCCGCCTCGGCCGCGGCCTGGATCGTTTGCATCGCGTAGTCGGGGTTGCGCTTGAAGCCGTCGAAGAAATGCTCGGCGTCGTAAAGAACCTCGGGGACATTCGCCCCGATATAGCCGACCGAGTCGCCGATCATCCGGACGTTCTCATCCAGCGAGACGTTCAGAACATCGTGAACGTGCAGGTCCCAGCTCTTGCCGACGATCGTGACGGCCGGCGTTCGCGCCTCGACGAGCGCCTTCATCCCGGTGTCGTCCTCGGGGGCGATATCCCGTCGCCGGGTCATCCCAAACGCGGTCACCTTCGCGTGCCCGAGGTTCAGGTCGCGGACCTCTCGAAAGTAGGCGGCATCCTTGGGGTTCGAGAGCGGATAGCCCCCCTCAATGTAGTCGAAGCCCATCGCATCGAGCCGGGCCGTGATGAGGAGCTTGTCCTGAAGCGAGAAGTTCACCCCCTCGCCCTGGCTCCCGTCGCGCAACGTCGTGTCGTACAGGTAGATGCGTGTCATGATTTCGTGGAGGTCCTGGCTCGGCCGACTCGGCCCTTCCGTCGCTCGAGATTTCCTGATACCCATCAATCTAGCAGATTCGCGGGATACCCCGACAGACGAGACTGGCCCGGGTCCAGGTTCGCGCGGCCGGGGCCGAGAGGGCAAACCATGTCGATCGAGACCATCGCCGACCTCATCGAGGCGGTCCGTCGCGAGGCCGAGGCCGAGGCGTTTCCCATCGACGAACCCGTCTATCGACGCGCTGGCCGCGACCCAATCGATCCGATCCTCTTCGGCGGTTCCCTCGAGGCGCCCGTCGCGATCGTCGGTCGCGACCTCGGCAAGGACGAGGTCGCCGCCGGCCAGCCGCTCATCGGCGCCGGCGGACGACTGGTCCGGCTCGGACTGCTCGCGGCTCATGGCGAGCCCGTCGAGAGATCACGCGTCAAGGACCCGCTCGCGCTTCAGGGAGCGCTCGCGTACGCCCTGCTGACCAATACTGTCCCCTACAAACCGCCGGGCAACAAGGCGTATGCCGAGTCGGTCCGCCGACGATTCCGCCCGTTCCTCGCCCGCCTCCTCGCCGACTTCTGGCGCGGCGGCCACCTCATCACCCTCGGTACCGAGGCCTTCCAGTGGTTCGAGCCCTACGGCCAACCCGACGAGTTCTCCGGACTCGGCCGGACCGACGCCCGGTTCGACTCGGTTTTCTCATGCCAGATCCCCGCCGCCTCCGGCTCGACCCGCAAGGTTCTCGTCCATCCCCTGCCCCATCCTTCACCCCTGAACCGCCGATGGTACAGCCGCTTCCCGGAAATGCTCGCCAACCGGCTCACCGATATCCTTAAGGGGCCATGAGATACGTCAAGTCGGCCATCGGATTGCGTGAAATCGCGCTGCTTATGGCGAAAAATAGAAATGTTGTGATCTCACGAACGTGGATTTGGCGGAGCGAAGCGATCGTCCGGACTCGGGGGAATATGGGGAGGGATTTCCGAGTTGCTTCGGGTTGCGTATTGTGATGGAGCCCGTTACGTTACGAGCATGATTATTCTCGTTTTCCCCCATCATCGGAGGAGCTAGCCGTGAGGAAGACCCAGATGGTGACTGACCGCGAGCTGGAGATCATGAAGATCCTCTGGGCGAGGGGTCGGGCGAGTGTTCGAGAGGTGCAGGAAGATCTGAATCGGATGGCGGGACCGGTGGCTTACAGCACCGTCCAGACCCTGCTCAACATCATGGAAGATAAGAAGGGGCTGGTTCGCCATGTGGTCGAGGGCCGAACGTTCGTCTACATTCCGAAGAAGACCTCGGAGCGGACGATCGGCGAGTTGACGCGGCGGTTTGTGGACCGCGTGTTCGACGGAGCGCTCGACCGGGTGATGGTCGCGCTGCTCGGTACGAAGTCGCCGTCTCCCGAGGAGCTCGACCGGCTCCGGGCGATGATCGACGAGGCGCAGCGACAGAGCGGGCAGAAGATCGAGGCGCCCGCGACCGCCGAGGCCGAGAACGAGATGGCCGAGGCTTGACGAAACCGGGGCGGTTCCGGCATCCTATGGAGATTGGGATACCGGGCCGCCTGCGACGAAACAACCAGGCGGCGGGTCGCGGGCCATCGGCCGGTGACTCGCCGTGTTTTATTTGGGGAACTGGCCACAAGCTTCGGCCCGATCACCCTGATCGCCGCTCGGGGGGCGTCCTGGAGACCGTTCCTTTCCTCATCCGGTCGCCAAAATGTGGGCCTGGACGGATCGCATTGGCATCCTGCTCTTTGATGCGGCCTTCGCGGCGGCCGTCTTCCTCACGCTGATCTTGCTGGCCATTCTCGCGTGCCGGCAGCCGGCGCGCCGGATTCTGCTGGCCCGCGTGGCACTGCTCGCCTCGCTGGGAATCCCTCCGCTGGTCGCCTGGGGCCACCTGCCCCGCCTGAACCTGATCGACACGTTCGTCGAATCCCGGTTCTTCCCTCGGGCGCTCGTCGAGGCGGCGGCGGCTCTCGAATCACCGAGGGAGAGCGAGGCGCCCGACGGCTCCGGCCGCCCGGTCCTGGTCTTCCCCGACTGGATCATCGAGCGCGAGGACGTCGCCCTTCGATGGCTCCCGCGCGGCCTGACGATCATGGACCTCATCTGCGTCTCGGTCGGCGGGGCCTGGCTGATCCTGGGGATTGCGGGCGTCCAGTGGCTGATCGATCGATCGCACCCCGCCTCGCCCGAGGCCCTGGCGATGCTCGACTCCCTGCTGCAAGGCCGGACCTGGGATGGGCCCCGCCCGGGCCTGAAGGTCTGCGCCCGGCTCAAGCATCCGGTCGTCACCGGGCTGCGCCGGCCGATGATCCTGATCCCCGAGGCTCTCGACCAGCCCGTCGAACACCCGGAACCGCTCCGGCTGAGCCTGCTGCACGAGCTCGCACACGTCGAGCGGTCGGACCACTGGTTCAGCACCGCGGCCAGCCTGGCGCAAGCGATCTGGTTCTTCCTCCCCCAGATCTGGTGGATTCGGGCGCAGCTTCTGATCGACCAGGAATTCCTCGCCGACCGGGCCGCCGCCGATCTGTACGGGACCTCCTCCGACTACGCCTCGTCACTGCTCTCCATCGCCACGGGCGAACCGTCGGCCCCGTCGACGTGCCCGGACCCAGGCGAGAGGATGCCCGTGGTCGAGGCAGGGCCAGCGCCCCTGGGCACCGGCGAGGAAGGCCCCTCGCCGCTCTTTCAGCGGATGATGATGCTCCTGAATTGCCCGTACCCGGTCGAGGCTCGAACGCCTCGCGTCTGGTCCTGGACGTCGCGGTTCGCGGTGGTCTCGACCTCGATTCTGGCCGCCTGCCTGGTCATCCGGTGGCCGCATCCCTCGCTGGCCGACTCGACCCTGGCCCTCAGCAAGTCTCCCCACGCCCGCTTCAAATCGACCCACTTCCTCGCCGAGCCGCTCTCGGAGCCCGACGGCCGATGGCGGTCCCGAATCTACGTCCTCCCCGTGATGCTCCCCTCGCGGTTCGACCTCGATGTGGAGGTTCGATGCATGGAGCGCGGGCCCGGCCAGATCCGGGTGGTCGGCGAGTCGATCACCATCCCGGCCCTCTCGATCATCGACGATCCGGCCGAAGCCATTGGGGACGAACCCTACTGGCACCGAGTTCACATCCACCGCGACGGCCCCGAGGTCTCCATTTCCCTCGACGACCGCCCCATCGCCGATGCCGAGCCGGCCGGACCCACCCCCGCCTGCCTGACCATCCAGTCGCCGCTGGAAAGCCCCGCCGAGTTTCGCAACCTCATCATCTCCTGGTAATCGACCTGCCAGATCGGCAGCGGCCCGAATCCGACGGGTTTCACGGTTCTGCCAGTTTGACAGCACGGCCGACCCGTACTGCGAAGCACCCTCTCCCGTTTGCCCCTCAAGGAAGATCGGGAAACTCCTTGGCGGGAAGAGGTTTAGGAAGGGCTACCGAGAAATCCGACTGCCAGAACGACCGTTGGCATGCCGGATGCTTATCCCCTTTCCATGCATCTATCTGGGCCCCTGGCGGACACGTCCGGGCTGGCTCGTCCGAAGGGAATCCGATCGACCGAGGAGGTTCCATGAGCGGGATGCCCTGGGATCGCGGATGGGATCCGTTCCGTGAACTCCAGCGGGAGGTCGGCCGGCTGATCGGGTCGATCGACCCCTTCCCGGTCGGAGGTCGAGTGGCGGTCTATCCGCCGATGAACTTCTACGATGCGGGCGATCGTTACCTCCTGACGGCCCAG
>DAIDJI010000361.1 GCA_027451455.1 Planctomycetales bacterium
CAATGGCGCTCAGCTCGGTCTTCGTTCCGTGCTGCTTCCTCAGCGGGATCACCGGCCAGTTCTTCCGACAGTTCGCGGTGACCATCGCCGTCTCGACGATCATCTCCGCCGTCAACGCCCTGACCATGACCCCCAGCCGGGCCGTGATCATCTTCCGGACCCAGGAGGCGCGCCGAAGACATCCCGATGCAACCGGCCAGGACCACGGGCTGGAGCGCGAGGCACTGCCCTGGTGGTCGTTCGCGATCCTCGGCGGCATGATCTCGGTTCGGCTCGGTCGCGAGTGGATCACGGCGCGACTTGGACTGCCGACGACCGCCGAGGCGGGGTGGTTCTCATGGGAATATCTGGCAGCGTTCGCGCCCGGGGCCATCGCGGGGGGACTGGTCGGCCGGGTCGTGATCCGCCCCACGAACGCCGTTCTGGGTGCCCTCTTCCGTGGTTTCAACCGGGGGTTCGATGCGGCGACCGATCTTTATGGATGGGTCGTCGGCAAGATGCTGCGCGTGAGCCTCCTGGTGCTGATTGTTTACGGGGGCCTGCTCGCGCTGACCGTCTGGGCGCTCGACCGGGCGCCCAAGGGTTTCATCCCGCAGCAGGATCAGGGCCGGCTGATCCTGAACGTGCAGCTCCCCGATGCCGCATCGCTCCAGCGCACCGAGGAGGCGATGGCGAAGGTGGTCAAAATCGCGCAGGCGGCGCCCGGCGTCCGGCACACGGTTGCGATCGCCGGGATGTCGTTTTTGCTTCAGACGACCGCCTCGAACTTCGGCTCGATGTTCATCGTGCTCGACCCGTTCCCCGATCGGCAGAAGCCGGGCCTGCAAGCCGAGGAGATCATGCGCAGGCTGCGCAGGGAGTTTGCGAAGCAGGTGAGTGAGGCCGACGTGGTCGTGCGCAACTCGGCGCCGATCCCTGGCCTGGGCGTCGCCGGCGGATACAAACTGATCATCGAGGACCGAGGCGATCGCGGCCTCGCCGCACTCCAGGAGCAGACCGACGACCTGGTCGACGCGATGAAGGGCCAGCCGGGGCTGAACTCCGCTTCGAGCCAGTTCCGCTCGCAGGTCCCGCAACTCTACCTCGAGATCGACCGGACCAAGGCCGAGGCGCTGGGACTCTCGTTCGACGACGTGAACCAGACGCTCTCCATGGGCCTGGGCTCGCTTTATGTGAACAGTTTCAACGCCTTCGGCCGGCACTGGCAGGTGAACGTCCAGCTCGACGGCCCGTTCCGGGCCCGGCCCGAGACGATTCACTTGCTCCAGGTTCGGAACAAGTGGGGTCAGATGGTCCCACTCGGGACCCTGCTGAAGATCCGAGAAATCGGCGGCCCGATCAGCGTGACGCGGTACAACCTGTATCGGTCGTCGACGATCACCGGCAACCTGGCGCAGGGGGTGAGCTCGGGCGAGACCATCCAGGCGATCGACGCGATGACCGCCGAACGGCTCCCGCTCTCGATGAAGGCCGAGTGGACCGAGGTGATGTTCCTCCAGATCCGGGCCGAGGAGCGCAACCCGGCGGCGTTCACCTTCGGGCTCTCGGCGATCGCCGTTTTCCTGGCGCTCGCAGCGCTCTACGAAAGCTGGCTCCTGCCGATGGCGGTGATCCTGGTGGTGCCGATGTGCCTGCTCTGCTCGCTGGCGGGCGTATTGTGGACAGGCCGTGATGTGAACATCTTCGTTCAAATTGGCCTGGTGGTGCTGGTGGGGCTGGCCTGCAAGAACGCGATCCTGATTGTCGAATATGCGAGGGAGAAGCACGCCGAGGGGTGGACGCGCGCCGAGGCGACGGTCGAGGCCTGCCGGCTCCGGCTCCGCCCGATCCTGATGACCTCGATGGCGTTCATCATCGGCGTGATTCCGCTGGCGGTCGCCTCGGGCGCAGGGGCCGAGATGCGGCGGTCGCTCGGGATCGCGGTCTTCTACGGAATGGTGGGAGTCACGCTCTTCGGGATCTTCCTGACGCCGGTCTTCTTCCACGTGATCCTCGGCCTGAGCGAAGCCTGGCGGCTGGTGACGACGACGGCCCGGTGGGCGGCCTCGACGGCGATCGGCGGCCTCTCGGGCGCGGGGGTCGGCTACCTGATGGCGAGGGCGCAGGTGGTCGCCCTGGATCAGGCCCTCTGGATCGGGGGCGCCTCGGGCATCCTGGCGACGCTCGCCGTCCTGGGCATCCACCACAGGGTGCGCGGCTCAGGATCCTCGATCCGCTCGCCGGAATTACCCCACAGGATCGCCCGCGTAAAAGAGGAGCCGGCCGCCGCCCACGAATCCCGAGCGAACGCCCCCACCCATTACCAGTAACAAATTACAAATTACTAATTACCAGTTACTAATTACAAATATCAATGTTATCCAGATTCTTTATCGATCGTCCGGTCTTCGCGATCGTGCTCTCGCTGGTGATCGTGCTGGCGGGGTTCGTCTCGTGGGGAATGCTTCCGGTGGCGCAGTATCCGCAGGTGACGCCGCCGACGGTGACGGTCACGGCGTTCTACCCCGGCGCCAACGCGCAGACCGTGCGCAACACGGTCGCCGCTCCGATCGAGGAGCAGGTCAGCGGCGTCGAGAACATGCTCTACATGTCGTCGCAATGCACAAACGACGGTGCCTATCAACTGACGGTCACCTTCCGCCTGGGGATGGACACCGACATGGCGCAGGTCCTGGTGCAAAACCGGGTCTCGCTGGCGCTCCCGGTGATCCCGCCGCTGGTCCAGAACGAGGGGATCAGCGTGAAGAAGATGTCGCCGAGCACGCTGATGATCGTCAACCTGCTGGCAACCGATCCGGAATATGACAACACCTTTTTGAGCAACTACGCGACGATCTACATCAAGGACGAGCTGGGTCGGCTGCCGGGTGTGGCGGGGATCACGTACCTTGGGCAGAGGGATTACAGTCTTCGGGCCTGGCTCGATCCGGCGAAGATGGCGGCGCTCGGGCTGAGCGCGACCGACATCATCAACGCGATTAGCCAGCAGAACTTGCAGGTGGCGGCCGGTCAGATTGGGCAGCAGCCGGTCCCTCGGGGCCAGCAATTCCAGCTTACGATCAACACGCTGGGGCGGCTGGTCGAGCCCGAGCAGTTCGAGAACATCATCCTGAAGGCAGGCGAGGATACGTTCCAGGCCTCCAACGCGCCCGACGCCGGAACCAGCACCAGCGCCGCTGGCGGAACAGCGACCAACGGCGCGACCACACAGGGCTTGCAGGGGGGCTCGGCCGATCGAGGGGGCTCGAACAGCCAGGCCCCCATGCTCTCGCAGGCGACCGGGATCGTCCGGCTCCGCGACGTCGCGCGGGTCGAGCTGGGATCGCGGCAATACGATCAGTCCTGCTCGCTCGACGGCAAACCCTCGGTCGCGATCTCGGTCTACCAGCTTCCCGGCTCCAACGCGCTTGAGACCGCCCGCGGCGTCTACGCGAAGATGCGCGAGCTGAAGACCCGATTCCCGGACGGCCTCGACTACCGGATCGTCTACGACACCACGCCCTTCATTCACGAGTCGATCCAGGAGGTGTACAACACCCTGCGCGACGCCGTGATCCTGGTCGGGATCGTCGTCCTGATCTTCCTCCAGGACTGGAAGGCGATGATCCTGCCGATGATCGACGTCCCGGTCTCGCTGATCGGGACGTTCGCCGTGATGGCGGCGCTGGGGTTTAGCCTGAATAATCTGACGCTCTTCGGCCTGGTCCTGGCGATCGGGATCGTGGTCGACGATGCGATCGTGGTGCTGGAGAACATCGAGCGGCTGATTGCCACGGGGCTCGACTCGCGCACGGCGACGATCCGGGCGATGGAGGAGATCACCGGGCCGATCGTCGCGATCACACTTGTTCTCAGTTCGGTCTTCATCCCGTGTTGCTTCATCGGCGGGATCTCGGGGCAGTTCTTCCGCCAGTTCGCGGTGACGATCGCCGTCTCGACGATCATCTCGGCGATCAACGCCCTGACGATGACGCCGAGCCGGGCCGTCCTGATCTTCCAGACCGAGGCGAAGCACGGGCCATCGGGCGGCCACGAGTTGAAGCGAGAGGCGCTCCCCTGGTGGTCGTTCGCGATCCTCGGCGGGCTGATTGGGGTCCGGTTCCTCCAGGCGACGATGACCGACCGACTCGGAATCACGACCGAGGCGATCGAGGACGGGACGATCCCTGGCTGGATGACCTGGCTCCCCTGGCTCTCGGCGTTCGGGCCCGGGGCGATCGCGGGAGGGATCGTCGGCCTGATCGTGATCCGGCCGGTGAACGCGGTCCTGGGCGCC
Organism: Planctomycetales bacterium; assembly: GCA_027451455.1. GTDB lineage: Bacteria > Planctomycetota > Planctomycetia > Isosphaerales > Isosphaeraceae > JAKAUH01. Next base: position 4,277 of record DAIDJI010000361.1, read on the forward strand.
CTCTTCCGCGGGTTCAACCGGGGCTTCGACCGGATGACCTCGCTCTACGGCCGGATGGTCGGCGGTGTTTTGCGAGTCGGCGCCCTGGTCCTGATCCTCTACGCCGGCCTGCTCGGCCTGACCTACTGGGAGTTCATCACCACGCCGACCGGCTTCGTCCCGCAGCAGGACAAGGGCTACCTCCTGCTGAACGTGCAGTTGCCCGATTCGGCCTCGGTCGAGCGAACCCAGCGCGCGATGACGAGGATCGAGGCCCTCGCCCGAGAAACACCTGGCGTGGCGCACACGGTCGGCGTGACCGGCCAGTCGCTCCTCCTCGGCGCAAATGCGCCGAACCTGGGCTCGCTCTACGTGATGCTCGATCCGTTCGAGAAAAGGCGGGAGCCCGGCCTCTCGGCCGACGCGATCGCCGAGAAGATCCGGGAGCGTTGCCGGGAGATCCGCGCCGCGATCGTCACGATCTTCGGCGCCCCTCCGATCGACGGACTGGGAACCACCGGCGGCTTCAAGCTAATCGTCGAGGACCGGGGCCACCTCGGTCGAGAGGCCCTCCAGCGCGCCAGCGACGCGATCGTCGAGCGCGGCAACCGAACGCCGGGTTTGCAGGGCCTTTTCAACAGCTCGCGCGCCAATACCCCCTGGCTGTATCTCGACATCGACCGGACCAAGTGCATGGCGCTCGGGGTGCCGATCAGCGAGCTTTTCAGCACCTTGCAGGTGTATCTCGGCTCGTATTATGTGAACAACTTCAACGAGTTTGGCCGAACCTGGCAGGTGAACGTCCAGGCCGACCAGCGGTTCCGCGGCGACGCGCAGGACATCCGCCAGCTTCAGGTAAGGAACAACCGGGGCCAGATGATCCGGCTGGGAACGCTGCTCGACGTCCGCGACACGAGCGGGCCGGTCGCCGAAATGCGTTACAACATGTACTCATCCACATCGATCACCGGCAACCCGGCGCCTGGGACGAGCTCGGGGCAGGCGATCGCGATGATGCAGCAGATTGCCGACGAGGAACTGCCGAGGTCGATGGCCTCGGACTGGACCGAGCTGGCGTTCATGGAATTGCAGCAGGGGGGGACGGCGATCGGGGTCTTCGCGCTGGCGGTGATCTTCGTGTTTCTGGTCCTGGCGGCGCAATATGAGAGCTGGTCGCTCCCGCTCGCGGTGATTCTGGTGGTCCCGATGTGCCTGCTCTGTTCGCTGGTCGGTGTGAACCTGGCGGGGATGGACGTGAGCCTGTTTACGCAGATTGGCTTCGTGGTCCTGGTGGGCCTGGCGAGCAAGAACGCGATCCTGATCGTCGAGTTCGCCAAGCAGGCGCAGGAGTCGGGCGTCCCGATCCGTCAGGCGACGCTGGAGGCGTGCCGGCTGAGGCTCCGTCCGATCCTGATGACATCGTTCGCGTTTATCTTCGGGGTGGTCCCGCTGGTGATCGCCGAGGGCGCGGGCGCCGAGATGCGACGATCACTGGGGACGGCGGTCTTCGGCGGGATGCTGGGCGTCACGATTTTCGGCGTCTTTTTGACGCCGGTCTTCTTCGAGACGATCCAGCGGTTCAGTGCCCGACGCCGCCGTCACGCCCCGACGCACCCGAGGCCCGAAGACCTCGCGGCGAAGCCCCACGACGTGGAGGCCAGCCTCGTCGAGCCCGCAGTCTCGCTCGATTGAAGCGGACCGGCCATCCCCCGGCAGCAACCACGTGCGCGAGTGCCACCCGCATCCGGGAGGGCGAGCCTCCCGGCGTGCCGTCTCCGC
>DAIDJI010000362.1 GCA_027451455.1 Planctomycetales bacterium
CAGGGCATCGGCCTTCTCCATCCCAATCCGGCGTCGGAGGTTAGGCGAGACAGAGAGAGCGACGCCCGCCCCGATCGCCAGCACGGTGGCCGCGATCGCAAGCGGGCCGATCCATCGGCGAGGGCGGGGCCGGCGGATCGACTCGCCGCCAAGGAGCGCGATCTCGCCGGCAAGCTGAGCGGCCAGGTCGGGAAGCCCTTCGATGCTGGCGTCCTGTGAGGACGGACGAAGCCGCGGCGGCGGGCCGGCGGTGATCGCGCGGGTTGGGGTGAAGCCGTTGACAGGGGCGGCCGACTCCTCGACCTCGGGCATCTGACCGGTCCGGGCCAGGTGGACGAGTCGGCCACCTGGCGCCCTGCCGAGGGGACGGACGAGGTCGAGGATCATCGCGTTCGGAAGTCCACGAGCGGCCTTCAACTCGGGCGAGCCGTCCAGCACGCCCCGCCAGTTGTACGAGACGCCGGGCGGAAGGCTGGTCAAATAAGTGGTGAACTCGACGTCCCACCTCCGGGCGACCGGCAGGAGCGCGATCGCCTCGACGAAAAGCGGGAGTAGTTCAATCCCCGGCCGAAAGACCAGGAAGACCGGCCGTCGGGGGTCGTCCAGAAACGAGCCGGCAAGCACGCCCGCCCATCCCGCGTCGCCAATCTGTGCCTCCCAGCCTCGGGCGACATCGGGCGGTCGATCGCCCCGGGGAACGCCGATGCCAATCGGGAAGATCCGGGGCTCACCCTCCCAGGTTTCGCGGAGAAAACCGGGATACGCCAGCAGCCAGGCCGGCCCGGCTTCGGGATGCTCGTCAGGATCGAGAATCACATGATGGGCATACTTGTTGGGACGGCCCGAGTAATCCAGCCCGGCCGGGCCGATTCGCGAGAGGACGTCGTGAATCGTGCCGCCAATCGCCAGTCGGGCGTGACTGTACGCGATCGGATTGAGCCGCTCGGAGGAATCGCCAGGCGGATAAACGGACCGGTAGGCACTCAGCGCCTCCAGCCGGTCGGCAATCGAATTGGAAAGCCCGGCGGTTGCCGCGACCGTCCCGAAGCCCCGGCTTCCCGGTCTCAGCCCACGCGGGGCCGAAGTATAATGCAACTCCTGGCTCATACCACCCCGATCGGGCCACGCCAGGCCCCGCCTCGCAACCAGATCGCGATCGCCCCTGAGGCGCCCGCAAAATGAGTGTACCCCGCAGTAAGGTCACTGGTTAAGCCCGTGGGATCGCGAATCGTTTTCCGGCACTTGACCTTGTTAGACAACTGTCTTAGGATACACCTGTCGAAAGACTCCCGCCACGAGCGCGATCGGGGCCGAGCGCTCCGTCCGTCGCGCGTCCATCCATCTGATCGACGAACGCCGCGAGAGACGAGGGTCGATGAGGATCGGGAGTATCCCTGGTCTTAACGACGAGACGACCGCCGATGGCCAAACGTCCGCCTACCATACCCGATTCAGAACTCGATGTGCTGAAGGTCCTGTGGGACCTCGGCCAGGCCACGGTCCGCGAAGCGCTGGAGACTCTGCGCGCCGCCGGACGACAATGGTCCTATGCCACCGTGGCAACGCTGCTCGATCGGCTCGAATCAAAGGGGCTGGTCACCAGCGACCGCCGCGAGCTGGCGTTCGTGTACAAGCCGGTGATCTCCGGGCAAGAGGTCCGGCAGAAGCGAGTCAACAGCCTGGTCGATAAATTGTACCAGGGAGAGCCGGGCCTGCTGGTGCTCCACCTGTTGAAGTCGCACCCCCTGGACCCGGACCAGGCCAAGGAGGTCCGTTCGGTGCTCGATCAGATGATGGGTGAGAAGGGTCGGAAGAAGGAACGTTGAGTGGAGTCGCGGAGCGTCGGGGCTTGCCCGGAAAGCTTCCGTCCGTAAGAATCAGTGCAGACGGAACTCCACGTCTGCCGATTGTGGAATCCCCCGCCGCCGGCGGGCCGAACTCCGTCGGCGGTGACCGAAGACTCGATCTCGATGCGGGGCCCAACCCGCGGCCGGTCTCGGGGGGGTGGTTGCGCGGCGATCGTCGCGGGACCATCGAAGGAAATATGTCCCGACCCAAGCGCTGGTATAACCCGGACGCCACCGCGGCCCTGCGAGTGGTTTCCCGGATCGAGTACGACGAATCCTGGAGCGCCTCGAAATGGCGACATCCACGAATCGCCCCGAGACTGGGCGAATGCCTCGTTTATCCGTTGAAGGACGGGCCGGGGCTGGGATTGCTTGTCTTCCTTCCGCCGATCATGTGGGTGCTCTCGCTCCCCGTCTATGACGTCGTCTCGTACCTCTCGCCGATGACCAGGGCCGACTGGGCGCTCGGACTTTTGATCGTCCCGATCATGCTACCGATGATCTTCAGCTTCTTGATGTCGTTCGGCTATGCGCTTTTGTTCCTCGGGCACGTTCTGGTTTCCAGCTCGCTCGGCGAGAACGACCACCCCCGATGGCCTGAGTGGCATCCCAGCGACATTTCAGAGGGGATCGTAAGGTGGGTCTGGGCGGGCCTCTTCGGCGCCGCGATCGGGGGCGGGCCGTTGTTTTTCTTCTATGGGCACCGGATCGACATGGGGCCGATCGACGGGTCGGTCTTTCTCGGGCTGATCGTGATTGGGGTCGGCTACGCGCAGATGGCGCTGGCCGCCTCGCTTCTGCACGACAACCTGATCGCTGCAAACCCAGTGACAGTCGTAACGGCGATCGTCCGGATCGGATGGGATTACCTTCGCGCCGCTCTGATTTCAGCGGTGGTGCTCCTAGCTGCCGGCGCAGGGCTCTGGGCGCTCCTCTACCGGATTCCGACAATGTGGGCCGAGGCGATTGCCATCTGGGCGTTCTGGTTCTTTCTGTTCTACGGGGGGATGGTCGTGATGCGGATGGTCGGCCTGACCTACCACGCTCACGCCGCCGAGTTGCACTGGTTCCGCCGCCGCCCCCGATGGGCGTCGTCCCGCCGAGACGGTCGCATCTACGCGAACTCGTGAGCGGGGCTGGACTGGCTCAGTGGATCAAACCGCCGCCAGCGAGCTTGCCTAGTATCAGGATCGCGACCGAATAGTAGATAACCAGCCCCGTCGCGTCGACCAGCGTGCTGATCAGTGGGGCAGAGATCACGGCCGGATCGATGCCGAACCTCCGGGCAAGGATCGGCACCAAGGCGCCGACAATATTCGACCACATGCAAATAAAGAGAATCGCAAGCGCGATCACCGCGGCAAATGGGGCGTTTCGGTGAATCGCAACGATGTACACGAAGCCGATCCCGCCGAGCAGGATTCCCAGGAGTAGCCCGGTAAGCCACTCTCGCAGGAGGACGCGGGGGCCGTCGGCACCCTGGATCTCACCGAGCGCCAGCGCCCGAATGATCGTCCCAACCGTCTGGCTGCCAGCGTTCCCACCGGTCCCGATCATCAGGGGGACGTAGATCTCCAGGTCGCGAAGGTCGGGCGTCACGCCGTGGAAGAACTTTGAGACCCGGCTGGTGAGCGTTCCGGCGATGAAAAGCAGCAGCAGCCACCCGATCCGACGGCGAACCGCCTCGACAATCCGGCTCGTCCAGTAGCTTTCCTCATTCGCCTCAGAATCGCGAGAGACGCCGCCGAAGGCAAGGATGTCCTCGGTTTGTTCCTGGCGGAGAATGTCCATCGCGTCGTCGTGCGTGATGATCCCCACGAGCTGATCGCTGGCGTCGAGGACCGGGATGGCAAGCAGGTCGTACTTGTCGATCTGCCGGGCTACCTTTTCCTGGTCCTCGTCGACCCGGGCGAAGATCACGTCTCGCTGCATGATGTCCTCGATCACCGCGGAACGGCGCGAGAGAATCAGCCGCTTGAGCGAGACGAATCCGATCAGCCGGCGCTTGTGATCGACGACGTAGCAGTAGTAAATCGTCTCACGGTCGGGCGCCTCGCGCCGAAGTCGGTCGAAGGCCTCGCGAACCGTGATATGGGGAGGGAGGGTCACGTAGTCGGTCGTCATCGCAGCGCCGGCCGTGCCAGGCTCGAAGCTGGCAAGTCGTCGGATGTCATCGCGCTCGGCCTGCGCCAGGTAGGGGAAGACCGGATCGAGCACCTCCTCGTCAAGGCGGTTGACCAGGTCGGCCCGCTCGTCGTGCGACATTACGTGGAGCAACTCAGCAGCCTCGGGCGCGGGCATCACCTCGACGAGCTTCACCTGACGGTTGGACTCAAGATAACTGAGTACCTCGGCACGGTTGCGCGCGGGAAGGACTCGAAAAAGGGCGTCGCCCTCGTCGTCCTCAAGGTCCTCAATCAACTCGGCAACGCGCCCGGGGTGGTGCTCACTGAGATAGTCGCGCAGTCCGCCGAGCTCCCCATCGCGGATCAACTCGCGGAGGTCGGGAATCAGAAGCGGATGTCGCACCGGGCACCCCCGTCTGCCGTCGATTCGCCCGGATGATCCACCCGGAAGGACAGGGGAGGATTCACCACAGAGGACGCAGAGAGCACAGAGAGGAAATCAGGAGAATTCTTGCTTGCGGGGATCGCAAAGCATCTGTACAAGTTCAAGATTCTCAATTCAACCTCTTTCCCTGTCCGAACTCTGTGCCCTCTGTGTCTGCTGTGGTGGAATGATCCCCTGGGATCAGGCGGGCCCGAGGACGTCCTTGCCGATGATCGGCCGCAGAACTTCCGGAACGTCGATCCGGCCGTCAGCCCGCTGGTAGTTCTCCATGACGGCGATCAGCGTTCGGCTCAGGGCGATGGCTGTTCCGTTGAGGGTATGGACAAACCGCGTCCCCTTCTGGCCGGCGGGGCGATATCGAATGTTCAGCCGGCGCGATTGAAAGTCGGTGCAATCCGAGGTGCTGGTAACTTCGCCATATTCGCCGCTCTCCCCCCGGCCCGGCATCCAGGCTTCGAGGTCGAACTTTCGATAGGCCGGCCCGCCGAGATCGCCCGTGCAGATATCCAGGACCCGGTATGGAATGCCAAGCGACTGAAAGATGTCTTCCTCAATCGCGAGCATCTCTGCGTGGATCGCGCCCGAGGTCTCCGGAGTGCTGAAGGCGAACATCTCGACCTTGGTGAACTGGTGGACGCGATAGAGCCCGCGGCTCGCGCGACCCGCGGCGCCGGCCTCGGTCCGGAAGCAGTGGGAGAGCCCGACATACCGGATCGGAAGGGCGGCCTCTTCGAGGATGTCGTCGGCGTGCATCCCGCCCAAAGTAATCTCGGCGGTGCCGACCAGGCTCAAATCAGTGTCCTCAATCGAATAGACCTGGGTCTCCTCGCCCCGGGGCGTGAAGCCGATCCCTTCGAGAATGCTGTTCCGTGCCAGGTCGGGCGTAATGATCGGCGTGAAGCCGGCCGAGACCAACTTCCGAACAGCGAACTGCTGAAGGGCGAGATCGAGCAGCACCGCGTCGTTCTTAAGGAAGTAGAATCCCGTCCCGCTGACCTTTCCGCCGGTCTCGAAGTCGATCAGGTCGAGTTCCTTGCCGAGCTCGACGTGGTCCTTCGGCTGAAAGTCGAAAGGCCGCGGCGTGCCGACCTTCCGAAGCTCGCGGCTTTCATCCTCGGTGAGGCCCCTCGGCGCATCAGGGTGGGTGAGGTTCGGGATCCTCTTGAGCCGCTGCGTCAGCTCGGCCTCGAGCGAACGGAGACGCTCTTCCTGCTCGGCGACCTCAGATTTTAGCCGCTTCCCCTCATCGATTAGAGCCGATCGCTTCGTGGCGTCCTTCTCACGCCCGGTGGACTGCGCCACCTCGTTCTGTCGGCGCCGGACGTCCTCGACCAACTGGAGCAGGCCCTTGCGCTCGGTCTCCAGCTCAACGACCCGGTCGACGTCATCGATCGTGTCGGGCGGGGCGTTGCGGTCTCGGCAGTTCTGCTTGACGGCCTCGGCGTTGGCCATCACGATCTTCTCCTGGTCCACCTCGGTGTCCCAGGGCAGGTCCGTCTGGCCGTTCCACTGGGCCTTCTTGGCCTTCTCGTAGAGCTTGTCCAGCTTGGCGCGGGCACCCT
>DAIDJI010000363.1 GCA_027451455.1 Planctomycetales bacterium
GTCGATCATATGATCCCTAGATCGGTCGATTGGAACCACGTCTATGAATGGAATAACTATCGGCTTGCCTGTTCGCTGATGAACTCCCGGAAGAACGACGCCATCGCCGTGCTGGACCAGTTCCAGGTCGAGCCTGGCTGGTTCGAGCTTGATCTGGTCGGAATGCAGGTGCGTGCCTCCGGAACGGTTTCCCCTTACATTCGGGATAGGTTGGAGCGGACGATCGAAAGGCTGCGGCTCAACGAGAACGATTGCCGGGCGGTTCGCAGGGTCTATTTCGAAGACTATATTGATCACTTGATTAGTTATGATTACCTCTGTAGACGGGCTCCCTTCATGGCGATGGAGATCCGTCGTCAGGGATTTTTGCGGAACGGAGACCAGGAATCTCCCCCATGACCGTCCCCGACCAGCTTCTGCCTCGATCGGACAGGCGGCCTCTCGTTGAAAAAGTCGCCATGGTCACCGGGGCCTCGAGTGGGATTGGCCGGGCGCTGGCGCTTCGGTTGGCCTCAACGGGGTATCGCGTCGGGCTGATCGCCCGGCGCGGGGATCGGCTTGAGGAACTCGCCCGCGAGATCGATTCGGCCGGAGGGACCGCGTTCGCCGCGGTCGCGGATGTCGGCGACCGGGCAGCCCTGCATCGCGCCTTTCGCGACGTGGAAGACGCGATCGGGCCCATGGATGTCCTGGTCGCCAACGCCGGGTTCGGGACGCCCACCCGGCTCGATCCGGTGAACATCGACGACATCGAGCAGACCTTCCGCGTGAACCTCCTGGGCGTTGTCTACGCGATCGAGGCCGCCCTGCCGGGGATGCTCGCTCGACGGCGCGGGCAGCTCGTCGCCGTCTCCAGCCTCGCCGGCGATCGCGGACTCCCCGGTGAGGCCGCCTATTGCGCCAGCAAGGCCGCCGTGAATGTCTACCTCCAAAGCCTTCGGGCCGATCTGCGCGGACGCGGCATTCGTGTGACCACCGTTTGCCCAGGGTTCGTTCAGACCGAAATCACTCCCCTGGACGCAACGTTCACACCGTTTATCATCTCCGCCGATGACGCCGCGCGCAGGATCGCCCGACTCATCGATCGCCGTCGCGGAGGCGTTCACCGTTTTCCCCGGCGAATGGCCCTTCTCATGGGGATTGTTCATCGGCTTCCGGATTTCGTCTTGTGTCGTCTCATTGGCCATTCGTAAGCAATTTTTTATTCGGATATCGGAGGCTGTTCCTTGATCGATCTGGCCTTGAAGATGCTCCTGGATGAAAAGGCCCGGTTCGCGGCGACCGTGCTCGGTGTCGGGTTCGCCGCGGCACTCGTGTTGGTTCAGGTCGGCATCTTCGCCGGGCTCCTTCAAAATGCCAGCATCACGATCGAACGTCTCGACGCCGACCTCTGGGTCGCCTCGCGCAACGCCCCCAATATCGACTTCGGCAATCCCTTTCCCGAACGGTATGTCGATCGCGTTCGGTCGATCCCTGGCGTCGAGCGCGCGGATAACCTCATCGTCTGGTACGCCTTCGTCGCCCTGCCGACCGGGGCCAAGGAGTCGGTTGAGTTTTACGGGCTCGAAGATTTCCCCGCCTGGCACTTTCCCTGGGATGTCACTTCCGGCGACCCGGCCGACCTTCGACGCGGTCGGTTCGTCCTGCTCGATGCCTCGGCCGAGCGCCGGTTCGGAGCGTTCCAGCCCGGCGATTTTCGAGAGTTCAATGGGCGGCAGCTCAAGATCATCGGCCGGACCCGCGGCGCCCTCTCGTTTACCACCAGCCCGATCGCGTTCGTCGACTACCGGATTGCCCAGTCGCTCGCGCCCGCCGACCTCGACGGCCGGACCACCTTCCTCCTCGTCCGACTCGAACCTGGGGCCGACGTCGAAACCGTTCGCGCCGAGGTCCGCAAGCGATTGCCCTATAACGATGTTTATACGCGAGACGAATGGGCCGCTCGATCACGCGCCTACTGGATCGAAAGTACCGGACTCGGGCTCACCCTGGCCCTTACGGTCGGCCTTGGGGCACTGGTCGGTGTCGTGATTGTCGGCCAGACGCTCTATGCCTCCACCACCGAGCATCTGGCCGACTTCGGGACCGTCAAGGCCCTCGGTGGTGGCAATCGGACCGTCTTTGGGATCATCGCCGAACAGGCCACCTTCGCCGCGGCGCTCGGGTTTGGATTGGCCGTGGCGTTGACCAGTGCCCTTGCCCCCGTACTCGAACGACTTGATATGAAAATGATCGTCTCGCCCATGCTGATGGCCCTCGTTTATGCCGGGACCCAGGCGCTTTGCCTCGCCGCTGCTTCGATGTCGTTTCGGAAGGTCGCGACGACGGATCCGGCGATTGTGTTTCGGGGGTGAAAATGATCGTCCTCGAAGCTCACGATGTGTCGAAGGTTTACCGCGATGGGCCGCACGAGGTCCACGCGCTGCGAGGGGTTTCGCTCTCGGTGGGGCGTGGCGAGGTGCTGGCGATCGAGGGGCCGTCGGGGTCGGGGAAGACGACCCTGCTTAGCGTTCTCGGATGCCTGCTCACGCCGACGAGCGGGCGTATTGTCGTGGACGGGCGCGAGGTCGATCCGCATCGGCCGGGTCAGCTTCGCGAGTTGCGGCGGCACGCGATCGGGTTCGTATTCCAGCAGTTTCACCTGTTCGCGGCGCTGACGGCGGCAGAGAATGTGATCTACGGTCTGAACCTCCGCGGTTGGAGCGGCGAGCGGGCGCGTCGCGAGGCCGAACGGGTGCTGCACGCGGTTGGACTCGGGGAGCGAATGGACTTTCGCCCGCGCGACCTTTCGGGTGGGCAGCGGCAGAGGGTCGCCGTGGCCCGGGCGCTGGCCGGTCCGTCGAGCCTGATTCTCGCTGACGAGCCGACCGGTAACCTCGACGGCGAAAGCGGCGCCCGCGTGCTGGACCTGTTTCGGTCGCTAGCCCGGTCCGAGGGACGGGCGCTCGTGATTGTCACCCACGACCCACGCGTCCGGACGATCGCCGATCGCGTTGTCACCATACGAGACGGTCGGATCACCCACGAGGAAATGGAGAATTAACAGCGATGTCGGCCTCGATGGTCCTCGGGCGAATCCTCCTGCCGGCGTCAGCCGTGGTCTTGCTGGTCGGGGTCGCCTGGAATGCCGTCGCGCCGGGGAAGGCGGATCGGGATCGACCGACATCCGGGCCCGTCGAGAGGCGGGCCGAGGTACGCGTGACCGCGGAGGGGCGTGTCGTCGCGTATCCGGGCGGCGAGGTCACCGTGGGGTCGGAAGTGCTTGGGACCATCGTGGCGATGCCGGCGCGGGAGCGGCAAACGGTTCGTCGCGGTGAGCTGCTCGCTCAGCTTCGCGACGATGAGGTACGTGCCTCGCTCGCGGAGGCCCGGTTGCGGCTGACCGAGTCGGAGGCGGCGCTGAAGGTCGAGCGCGCTCGGGCCGGGCTCGACCGCCTGCTGCCTGGGTTTGGGCTGAGCCGCCCGGGCGCGGTCCCCTCGCCGATGCGCAACGACCTGCTGACCGCCTACCAGGCCCGACGCGACGCGGCCCGCGCGGCCATCGATCGGCTCGAAGCGGATTCCGCCCGATATCGGATCGTCGCCCCGATCGACGGTGTCGTGATCGGGCGGCATGCCGACCCGGGTGAGACGGTTTCGCCCGCGGCGCCGATCGTCACGATTGCCGATTTGAAGCGGTTGCACGTCGAGGCCGAGGTGGACGAATTCGATATCCCTCGCTTGGCGGTCGACGCCTCGGCGATCGTCCGTGCGACCGGTTATCGGCCCGAGGGCTGGCGTGGGCGGGTCGAGGAAGTGGCCGACGCGGTCGTCCCGCGGCGAGGTCGGCCCGAAGATCCAGCGCGTCCCGCCGATACCCGTGTGCTGGTTGTCCGGATCGAGCTGCTCGAAGCGACGCCATTGCGGCTCGGGCAGCGGGTGGAGGTCGAGATCGGTGCGGACGACGATCGGGGGACGAGGACGCGGGCGGAGTGATGCTCATGCCCGCGCCTCGGGGAGCCGAATCATGGTCCAGGCGAACCGGAAGATGGCCGTGAGTGGGGAATCCCTCGCCAGCGAGGGGCGGGTGGTCGCCGACCTCCGCCGCTCGGCCTGGGACGTCACGACGATCGGCGCGAACCTGATGGCGGCCGGGTTTACTTTTTTGTTTTTGATGATCGCGCCGACACTCTGCCTGATGATCTTCGAGGATATTTGGAAGGACGACGCCGCCCTCGATCCGGTCGCAGCCTATCTCCTGCTGATCGACCTGGAGCAGACCGTCTTCCTGGCCGCCGCGGGCGCGGGGCTCTTCCTGCTCGCCGTGGTGTTCTTGCAGGTCTGGCGGCATCACCGACCGTTTCCGGCCTATCGACCGATCCTCGTCGCCCTCCTGATGGCCTGGGTCTGGATCATTCCCGAGGTGCTGGCCCGGGGCGGATCGATTGTTTCCGGAGGAGTGATCGGCACAGCCCTGGCGCTCGCTTTCGCGATCCAGTGGGGGCTGAGCGTCGTTTTCGACCGCGCTCTCGACTGATCCGCGCGATCTCTCTGGAAAACGGGGGGATGGCGGGGTAGAATGTTGACCTTGATCCGGCCGGAACGCGCCGGAGGTTTCGTCAGGGAATGGGAATGCGGGGATCGCCCGGCGGGGGATCGCCCGGATTTTTTATCGAGCGGATCGCTCTGAGGTGTCCCGTGCCGTTTCGCCCGAGGAAGAAGAAGTCGCGTCAGACCAAGTTTCACCGCTGCTCGTGGTGCGGGGCGCAGGTCCGTCGGCGGTCGTCGCGGTGCAAGAAGTGCTCGGAAGGGCAGAAGAAGAAGTGAGCCGGCCCGAAGTGGGGCCGGCGGAATCGCGATTTCATTGAAGATGTCATGTCGGTCGGCCGGTGGATCAATCGGCCGGCCGCGGCCCAGGCGGGACGCCCGCCTGCTGCGATCGATTGATGACGCGAACAGTCACATCGGCCTCGACCCGAACCTGGCATGAGAGCCGGACGTTCGGGGAGAGGTCACCTTCGCGCGCCAATCGCTCTTTCTCGGTCTCGCCCATCGGGGGGACGGAGCCGTCAAGCACCTCGACGCGGCAGGTGGTGCATTTGGAGTTGCCGCCGCATCGGTGGAGGATGTCGACGCCCGCGTCCTCGATCGCCAGGACCAGCTTCTTTCCCGACGCGACATCAACCTGGATCGGCTTCTCCCCGTGGATGGTCACGGTGGGCATCGGCACGAATCTCCCCATCGGTAAGGACGTCCGGGGAAGGCCGCGGCGCCTGAGGCGGACGGACACCGACCCGGGCAAGATTTTGGATCATCAATTGGCCGGCACGGGCACCCGCAAGGGTCCGGGCGCGGCAGGCTCGACCTCGATTATCGCCGCGGCCGAGGCGTCATTCAGGGTACGCCCCAGCCCCCGCTGGGTCAAGCGCTGAGGAAAGGGAGAGCGCCGCGCCCGCCACGCCCGGGAGCCACTCCGAAACGGGGGATCGTGGGAATTCGCCCGGAGTTGCACGCGGAGACGCAGAGAAACCAAAGCGATGAGGACCTCGGCCAAAAACGATTTGTTCGCTCTCTTTTTGGTTGTCTTCTCAGCGTATCCGCGCAAAATTTTTCATCTCCACGATGGCCCTTCGAAGTCCCCTAGCGGACGCCAAGGGGGATCGTTGCTGGCTTGCCGTCGAGCTCGACCTTGAGGACGCCGTCGACGCCGCCGGTTCCGGCGAAGAGAGCGGGGCCGCTCGGGGTGACGAGAGCCTCGCCCTCGGTCCTGAGCTCGACCTTTTTCTTGCCGACTTCGAGGGTGCCGGTGGTGGGTGGAGCGATCGCAGTTTTGCCGTCCTCGTTGAGGAAGTAGAAACTCACTTCGCCGGTCATCGAGGTATTTTTCGAGGCGGCCGGCTTCTGGACGACCTCGACTTTTTCCTTGCGGCCGGGGATGGAGAGGACGTTACCCTGGTGGGGTGGCGGGGCGGTTTCGGGGAGGGTTGTCATCGGCGTCG
>DAIDJI010000364.1 GCA_027451455.1 Planctomycetales bacterium
TCACCGAGAGATTCACGCGGGGGATCGGACCGTGCGGGTCGCGGTCCATCTGAGGGATCTCGGGAGCGGCGGCGAGCGGGCCGGACAGTTCCTCGATCATGGTGAGGCAGGTTTGCTGATACCAGTCGGCCTCGGACTCGCTGATGATCGCCTCGCCGAGCAGGTCGGCGGTGAAGGCGAGTCGGCGTCGACGAAGATCCATCACGGTTTGCAGGGCCTCGCCAGGCGTGGCGCCGGCGATGAACTTCCGGGCCATCACGCCGGCCGCGGCCCGGGCGGCCTCGGCGAGCCACCCTGCGCGGGTGGTGCCCTCCGGCGCCATGGCGAGGGCCAGGTCGAGCCACCAGGGCACGGCGTCGCCGGCCTCGTGGAGGTACTCAGCCAGGTGCCGGCGGATCGAACCGGAATTCTTCAGGGCTGGCAGGGCGTCGATGAACCGAAAGAGCTGGACGCGGACCTCGGGCTCGTCGAGGGTCATCGCCATGAAGCGATCGTCCCACCAAGACCGATGCCAGGGGCGTCGGCCGCTCTGGATTCGGTCAAACAGTTCACGGCCGATGGCGCGGGTCCGCCGTTCGAGTTCCTCCGTGCGGCCGACGCCCACGCCATCAATGGTTTCTGTCGCCCTCTGGTTCTTGAGGATGGTCGCCATGTCCGATGGTCCTTTGCCGTTCGCGCACTGCCCCGGCCCCTCGGCGTCCTATCTCCATTCTACAGCCGGACCGGTCACTGGGCAGGGCGACCACCACGAATCGACCGGAGCGCGGGCCTGGAATCGACCGGAGCGCGGGCCGGAAAAGGTGGCGACAGGCCGGCCGAGTTTTGTTAAAGTTCCGGTCCGGCCCCCGGGAAGCGGGCCGTGAACACGGAGGGACACAGGGCATGGACGCTCATCATGGCAAGGGTTGCGCGCGGTTGGCCCCGCTTGGTCTTTTGATCCTCCTCCCTGCGCTTGGGGGTGCGTCGTATCGATCGGCAAACTTTGTCGTCGAGGCGCGGACGCCGGAAATCGCCCGGCAGGTGGCCGAGCGCGCCGAGTCGTGCCGGACGACCATCGCCCGGGCCTACCTCGGACATGAGTTGCCACGGTGGCGGATTCCGTGTCCGATCCGGGTCCGTCTGACCCCGGGCGAGGCTGGCGGGGTGACCTCGTTCGGGTTCCACCAGGGGAGAGTCAGCGACCAGTCCATGACCGTCGAGGGGCGGCTCGACCGAATCCTCGCCTCGGCTCTGCCGCACGAGGTCACGCACACGATCTTCGCCGCTTACCTCGGCGGTCCGATGCCTCGATGGGCCGACGAGGGAGCCTCGCTGCTCAGCGAGGATCTCGTCGAACGCCGACGACACGACCGGATCTCGATCGACCTGCTCGCCCGCCGCGGCGAACTGCCGCTCTCACGCCTCTTCGTTGTCGAGGAGTATCCCAGCGACCTGATGGGCTTCTACGGGCAGGGCTACTCGATCTCGAGGTTTCTGATCGAGATGGGCGGCCGACCTCGCTTCCTGGAGTTCGTCCGCGACGGGATGCGCGACGGCTGGGACGCCTCCACCCGCGCCCATTACCAGCTCGCGAACGTCCACGAACTGGACCGCGCCTGGCGCGCCTGGCATCGGCTGGTGGTCCAGGGCGGACAGCTCGCACAGACCGACGACATCATGGCGATGCATTAACGCCAGGGTCAGAGGGGCATCCAGTCGAGCCGCGTCAGGGTGGCGAGATACGGCCGCTCTCCCGGCGGGAGGTTGCGGTTCAGGATATCGGAGATCGACGCCGTCTTATCGATCACACTCTTGCCGTACGGCGAGAACGTCTGCTCGTTGAAGACACAGGGCGCCAGCAGCGGGTTGGTGAGGGCCTGAGAAAAGGCGTCGATGCCGACCATCCGGCCGATCAGGGTCGAGACGGTGGAATTCGTCCGAACGTCCTCGGCGAAGAGCCCGACGTAGAACTCGATCCGATCAACGTCCCCGTATAGTTCCTTCAGGCGATATTGACGTCGAGGATCGCCGGTGATCTGGTCGAAATCGGTGACACGAGGGAAGCCGAAGGCCTTGCGATAGTCGTTGTAGCTGGCGAGCTGCATGTCGCGGCCCATTCGGATCGAGACCTCCTCGACCCAGAGCAGGAATTCCGGCGTATTGAACAGGCCAATATCGCCAGCTGGCTGCCGGCTGGCGGCCTCGAACATCTCGCCAAGCCCGTGCGCCAGGAGTTCGGTGTTATTGAACACCGTATCCTCGTTGGGGACCTGCCTTCCCCGGGGGAGCATCACCATGGTCGGCGTCAGGCCGTGCCATCGGTAGAGCAGGTTGAACTCCAGGGTCATCCAGTTCTGGCGATACCAGTGATTGTTCCCCACGATCGGAGGATCGACCCGGAACTTGAAATGGTAAGGCGCGATGTGGTTGATGTACTCTTCGATGACAATCTTCATCAGAAGGACGATCATCACGTTGCGTGCCGTCTGGAAGAGCCGCTCATCGTCCCAGGTCGGATTCCGCCGGGCCATCTCTCCGGCGATCCGATTGTGCTCGCGCAGGAAGAGCGTGTTGAACATCGCGAAGCCGGTCTGCGTGTTCGACCGGTCGCCGCCGAACGCAAACAGAGTGCCCTTGTTCCGCTCGTAGATATCGTGTTGCGAGTGCTTCCACATATCGAGTCCCTGCATCTTCGGCAGGAACCGGAATTCCTCGGCGACCTCATCGCCTCGGTAATAGAAGGGCGCGAATTCCTCCCCGTCGACCAACTGGCTTTTGAGCCGGCCGCCGACCTTCGCGCGGATGATCTCGGTGACGTCCTTGTTCACACCATAGAGCGGGGTCAGATCGATGTCGTGATTTGAGGTATTCTTCCCGGTGCCCCGAAGGCGCGTGATTCCATCACCGGGCACGTAGCAGGTCCGCAGGAACCCGTCGGTGAACCACTGGGCGAAGTACGAGAAGAGAACGGTCGACTTGGGCGATTCCGTCTCTTTCCCGGGTTCTCGCTTGAAGAGGAGAGCCACGTCGTTGATGTCAGGAAGTGGAACGCCCCCGGAGATGTCGCGGGGCGGGAGATGCCGGCCGGTGAAGGTCCGGTCGGTCAGCGAGACCCAGGATGTGTAATTGCAGGCCGGGGCGGTCTGGTTCTCGCGCGACCAGTTCGGCGTGTACATCGAGAGGGGATAAGGCCGCGTCTTCGCCTTGTAGATATCGAGATTGATGAGCGACTGGTTGAACAACCGCCGGAGGGGATCGATCGCCTGCACGATCCGCCAGTACCACCCGAAATTGGTCAGGAAGTACAGTACCAGCTTGTTGCTGAGTCCGTCGTGGCTGGTGTCGCGCTTCTCGGCGAGGTCGAAGGCCGCCTGGCCCGGCGACCCCTTGGCCCGGGGCTTGATCATGCTCCCCTGGACGACATGCTCGATCAGCAGGGCTCCGAGCATGATGCCCCCGGCCGTCCATCGCTGTTCGCGCTGGAAGTAGTGGAGCATCAAAATTCCACCGCCAGCCTCGAGCGTCGTGATGAAGATCGCCGTTGGGTGGAGCAGGAAATCGCGGATGCGCTTCCCGTTCAGCAGCGCGAGGTCCCAACTATGCTGCAACTGCTCGCAGATGATCAGCAGGGCCGCGGCGATCAGAAACGCCTGGGTCGGCGAGATGCCCGTCCGTTCCGGCAGGTCGCGCGCGGCGAAGTACCAGATCGACCAGACGAGGATCTCCGACCCAGTGATCATCAGCAGCCCGATCGCCCGCTGTAGCGGTGTCTTCTTCGACCCCGTGATCCCCACCTCGGCCCCGAAAACCTGGCTCACCCAGTACAGGACCGCCAGCCGCTCGGTCAGAAAACCCGCGAGCAGGATCACCAGCGCGAGCGCATAATTCCGCTCCTGGAAGAACCAGAGCCAGAAATAGAGCGCAACAAACTCGCCGCCGGTCGCGACGATGAAGGGGAGAACATTCACGACGAACGAGAAAGGTTTCTGTCCACCGGCCGCCATGAGTGTCATTCCCAGGTGGAGTCGTCGATCCGTCGAAGATCGAAATGCGGGCGTATCCTCGTTGCCTCGCCATCATCGCATCGCCATCGAGCCATTAGTCTGCTCAGCACAAACACGCCCGTCAACAATAAATTGGGAAAACCACGCAATTTAGCGCGGGCGTCGGCGGTCTTGCCGATTTTTGCGATTTCCGAAGATAACTTGCACGCCATGGTTTTGGTGCAAACCCGGGGATTCCGTTCCCTGGAGGCGGACGGGGCGAGAGGGCCACTCCCAGGTGCGGAAGCGAAGATCTCTCGGCGGCTCTTTCAGTCCCTGAGTTCCAGGGTTGACCAGAGGCCGGGGTTCTCGCCGATTGGGAAGTCTCGGCCAACGCCGAGGTATTGATCCTCGCGGATGTGGTCGGAGATCTGATAGGCGAAGCCGAGGCGGCGGTTGGTTTCGGGATCGAAGCCGTTGAGCGTCGCGGCGGGGAAGAAGACTTCCAGCGTCCATCCGTCGCGGAGCAGTTCGGCCCGCGACTCGACCTGCCCGCTGCGGGCCATCGGTGGATCGGCGATCGCGCGGGCGATCGGCTTTTGCGTCACCTCCGAGTTCAGCGTCTTGCCCGGCCGCTGGCGCTGAATCGCAACCACGAACCGGTGGCAGAACCGCGTGGCCCGGGCGACGTCACGGGTATCGCGGGTGTCGATCCAGAGGTTCACGTCGGCGAAGTTTTCTGGCCGATCCGCGGTGAGCTTCGGATCGCCGAGGCCCTCGGCACGGATCACCACGGCGAGTCCACCAGGATTCCAGCCGACGCCGACCTCGGCCCACGGCGATCGGCCATCCAGCCGGGCGCACTGGGGCAGGATGCTGGCTGGCGGCAACTCGACCAGCGGGCGGCGGGCGTCTCGGATCGGGATACCGTCGACCCTCGGACAGGGCGCCGCGATCCGGAACCAGAACGCTTGCGGCAGCAGGGCCTTCGTCATCGTCGCGCTCCCTCGTCGGCCCTATCGCCCAATCCGGGCGAGCAGGTTGACCATCTCGATCGCGGCGAGTGCGGCGTCAGCGCCCTTGTTGCCCGACTTCAACCCGGCGCGGTTCAGCGCCTGTTCGACGTTCTCGGTCGTCAGGATGCCGAAGATCACCGGAACGCCCGTCGCCAGCCCGGCCTGCATCACCCCGGCCGCCGCCTGACCGGCGACATGGTCGTAGTGCGAGGTCTCACCGCGGATCACGCAACCCAGGCAGATCACCGCCGCATACCGGCCGGTCTCGGCCAGCTTCCGAGCGACCATCGGGATCTCGAACGATCCCGGAACCCACGCCACGTCGATCCGGTCGTCCGCGACGCCATGCCGCGCCAGGGCATCGCGGCAGCCCGAGAGGAGTGCCTCCGTCACCATCGCGTTGAACCGCGAGGCCACGATCGCGAACCGCCCGGCGGGCGGGGAATAGTCGCCGATGTACTGGTTCATGGTGGAAAGGGTCGATAGCCTGCCCCGGGGGTCCGGGAGGGATCCATTCACCACAGAGGACACAGAGGGCTCAGAGAGAAGACAGAGTTCAAGATCATTCTTTGAATTCTCTCCTGTCTCTGTGCCCTCTGTGTCCTCTGTGGTGAATCTTATTTGGAAGGATCAGGACAGATTCATCGCCATCAGGAATTCGGCATTCGTCTTGGACTTCTTCATCCGGCCGGTGAGCAGTTCCATGGCCTCGACGGGGTTCATGTCGTTGAGCACGCGGCGGAGGATCCAGACCCGGCGCAGCTCCTCGGCGTCCATCAGAAGTTCCTCGCGCCGGGTACCTGACTTGTTCACGTCGATCGCCGGCCAGACCCGCTTGTCGACCAGCCGGCGGTCGAGGTGCAGCTCCATGTTGCCGGTCCCCTTGAACTCCTCGAAGATCACGTCGTCCATCCGGCTCCCGGTGTCGACCAGTGCGGTGGCGAGGATCGTCAGGCTGCCGGCCTCCTCGATCTTCCGGGCGGACCCGAAGAACCGCTT
>DAIDJI010000365.1 GCA_027451455.1 Planctomycetales bacterium
TTCGAGCGTGCCTCGACCGGACACAAGCGGGCAAGTCTCGGGCTGGGGCTTTACATCGTCCGCACGATGGTCGAGAAACACGGCGGTTCGGTCGGGGTTGTGAGCGAGCCCGGACGCGGCTCGACGTTCATCGTGAGAATCCCCAGACAGGAGACGCCATAGAACCCGCCGGCCCGCCCGGCTCCAGAGATCGCGGTGCACGGACCCACGCCGGACCCATCGAGCGAATCGGACCCAATGCTCCATCTCCGGCATTCCGGTTGCATTGGTAGGCCGGACGCTAGACCGGGGGAGTTCTCAGCCTCGACATCCGACCGGGACGCCTGCCGCGCCCTCCTGAGGCGCGGGGTCTCTCCTTCGCGCGTCCCGACCCATCCATTTCTGCACCGGCCATCGGACCGCCAGGAGCCGGGACGGCCGCGAGTTCGGGTGTGTTCTCGGGTCCGTCATGTTGGCTCGAGGGAGAGAAGCAGGGGGTCGTCTACGATGGTCGATGACATCCTGGAGACAGAGGAGACCGGGAGTAACCGGCGCCGGATGGAGATCCTCATGGAAGGGGTCCGCGATTACGCGATCCTCCTCCTGGATGTC
This sequence comes from Planctomycetales bacterium, assembly GCA_027451455.1. Lineage (GTDB taxonomy): Bacteria > Planctomycetota > Planctomycetia > Isosphaerales > Isosphaeraceae > JAKAUH01. The sequence continues at coordinate 592 of DAIDJI010000365.1, forward strand.
GAGGGCCGCGTCCTGAGCTGGAACGACGGCGCGACGTTCCTCTACGGCTACCCGGCCGCCGAGGTAATCGGCCAGTCGTTTGCTCGGTTCTTTGTTCCTGAGGAGGTGGAGGCTGGTCGGCCCGAGGCAGAGATTGGCCAGGTGGCCGTGGCGGGTCAATGGACCGGCGAGGGATGGCAGGTCCGCTGCGATGGAACACGCTTCTGGGGATGCTCGGTGATCACCGCGCTCCGCGACGAGCGGGGTGAGACAAAAGGTTTCGCCAAGGTCGTCCGCGACACCACCGACCGGAAACAGCTCGAGGAGGAACTCCGTCGTCAAGCGGCCGAGCTCGCCGAGGCTCATCGCCTCAAGGACGAGTTTCTGGCGATGCTTTCGCACGAGTTGCGCAACCCCCTGGCACCGGTTCTCAATTCCGTCTATGTCCTGCGCCAGGCACCTGACGACCCTTCGATGGTCGAGTATGCGGGCAGCATGGTCGAACGGCAGGTCCGGCACATGGCCCGGCTGATCGACGACCTGCTCGAAGTCACCCGACTGACCCACGGCAAGGTTCGTCTCCGCACCGAGTGGACTGATCTCGCAGCGCTCGCTGTGCACGCGGCCGAGAGCGTCCGCCCGACAATGATGGCGCGCGGCCACCACTTCGCCGTCATCTGCCCCGACGAGCCAATCCGGCTCGAAGGTGATCCCGTGCGTCTCGACCAGGTGCTCGTCAACCTGTTGAACAACGCGGCGGAGTTCACCGAACCGGGTGGCCATATCGAGCTGTCGATCTCGCGTCAGGAGGATCTCGCGGTGGTCCGGGTTCGCGACAATGGCACCGGGATTGCCGCAGATCTGCTCCCACGAGTCTTCGATTTGTTTGCCCAGGCCGACACCTCGCTCAACCGGGATGGCGGCGGCCTGGGGATCGGTTTGACCCTGGTGAAACGGGTGGTTGCCCTCCACGGCGGAACCATCGAGGTCACGAGCGAGGGCCCGGGCCAGGGCTCAGAGTTCACTGTCCGGCTTCCTGCACCCCAGTCCAGCCCGTCTCAAAAGCCGGCCGCCGGGTCCGAGGGGAACCCAGGCCGACCAGCCGGCCTCCGAATCCTCGTGGTCGACGATAATATCGACATGGCGACGAGCCTCTCCATGATCCTTCGGATGCTCGGCCACGCTGCGATCGTCGCTCACGACGGAGCCCTGGCCGTCGAACTGGCCCACGCCGAGCCAATCGACGCCGCGCTTCTCGACATTGGTCTGCCAATGCTCGATGGCTATGAGGTCGCTCGCCGGATTCGGGCCTCTCTTGGTGGACATCGTCCCTGGCTGGTCGCCATCAGCGGTTACGGATTCAAGGCCGACCGGGACCGCGCCTACGAGGCCGGCTTCAATGCTTTTCTCGTCAAGCCCGTGGAGCCCTCCGAACTCGAAAGCCTACTCCAACGATGGACAAGCGGTCGATCCTGAACGATCGAATGGAGCCGGGACTGTTTGCGGCTCGGCGCGGTGGGCGTCGAGAATCGACTCGAGACGGAAGGGATCAAACGGCTTGACGAGGTAGATATCGATTCCGACCTCATTGGCGCGTCGACGATCGGACTCGCGGCCGTAGCCTGACGAGCCGACGATCAGCATCCCTCCAAAATCGGTGCAGCCGCGAAGCCGAGAGGCCACCTCGAACCCATCCATCTGTGGAAGGCCGATGTCCAGAATCACCGCCTCAGGGCGGAAGGCGGCCGCCGTCTCGATCGCCGAGGGGCCATCGTGCGCCAGCTCCACGCAGTGTCCCCACAATCGCAGCAGCGCCGCGAGGCTGCTCGCTGTGTCCAGGCTATCGTCCACGATCAGGACGCGGAGCGAGTTCGCGAGATGTCCATTCATGGGGAACTCTCCGGTCTCGGAGGTCCCAGAAAACGGGACATCCATGTAGGAGCAAGTATATCCCGCCAGGATTGCGGAGTACAGGGTTTGACAAACCGATCAGGCCAGTGAACCGGCAATCCCCACTGCGTCGAATTGCGAACTACGATTCTGCTGGAGACAGGCCATGCACGCTGCCGAGGAACACCATGCCCGAATGCCGACGCTGTACGATCCTTCCGGATGAGGCCATCCGAACCGGAATCCTCCGTATCGCACCTCCCGTGGCACATTCTTGTGCGAATCTGCGCCGATATCTTGAGCGAGCCGGCATCGCTTTTTCGATGCCCACAGAGGGATTGCTGGAAGTCCGACTCGAGGGGGATTTACTCGATCGCCTGGTCGGCGGTCTCGACGGAGTCCTCAGCCCCATGGAGCTGCGTGACACGCGGGCCCTGATCGTCTCCGAGGGCGTGTCGCCCTCGTCTGCCGACCTGTCATCGGTCCTGCCGCTTGCCACACTGATTGCCCGGGTTCAGGGGGCGTGGTTTCACCGAATGCTCGGCGAGTCTCGGCTGACCTCGTTCTTCCAACCGATCGTCGCGGCCGACGATCCGGAGGACATCTTCGCCTTCGAGTGCCTCCTGCGGGGTCGGGCCATCGATGGCTCGCTGATCCCGCCAGACCAGCTTTACCGGGTCGCCCGCGAGGCGGACCTCCTCTTCCCGCTTGACCAGTCCGCCCGCCTGACCGCGATCCGGACGGCGGCCGAGCACGGGCTCGATACGCGCGGGATTCGGATTTTCATCAATTTCAACCCCTCGTCGATCTACAATCCCGTGTACTGCCTCCGATCGACGATCGCCGCGATCGCAGAGACGTCATTTACCCCGGATCGAATCACTTTCGAGATCGTCGAGAGCGACCATATCCACGACATCGCGCATCTCGTCCGAATCGTCGACCATTATCGAGGAGCCGGCTTCCGGGTGGCACTCGACGATCTCGGCTCGGGCTTCGGCTCCCTGAACCTGCTGGGGCAACTCCGGCCCGATTTCGTCAAGCTCGACATGGGCCTGATTCGCGGGGTCGACCGCGACCCCTACCGCGCGGGGATCGTTCAGAAACTCCTCGAGATGGCTCGAGACCTCGGCATCCGGTCGGTCGCCGAGGGGGTCGAGACCGAGGAAGAATGGGACTGGGTACGCTACCACGGCGCCGACTTCGTGCAGGGCTATCTCTTCGCCCGGCCCGCATGCCCGCCGCCGCAACCGGCCCTCCGCAGGGCTCAGGTCGACCAGATCACCGTGGCGAGCTTGTGATGTCCGACGGCGACGGCCCCGTTATGGTCGTCGTTCAGGACGACGTCGTGGACATACATCGGCATCTTCGCCTGGGCGAGGGCCTTGGTGGCATCGGGGTCGCAGAATAGTAGGAAGCCGTCGCTATACCCGCCGGCTCCCATCAGCCATTCGCTCCGGGGATGGTAGACCAGGTGCTCGACCAGTCCGCGGCCTTCTCCTTGAACCTCGCCGATCCGTCGGCCGGCTCGCCAGTCGAAGACCTCGATGCGGGGCTTGCTGTCGAGGTGGTCGATGTTGCCGATCTGTCCAATACCGCCGATGGCGAGCCGTGAGCCGTCAGGCGAGAACGCCAGTGCGCGAATCCCGCCGATCGAATGCCGGCGCTGCACGGGGTCCCAGGTGTAGAACGTGGGCGCCGTGAGCCGTGCCACCGCGCGGCCGTCCTCGACCGACCAAAGATTCACCCGGCCAACCTTGTCCCCTGTGGCAAGGTGCTTCCCATCCTCTGAGAAGGCGACGGCATAAAGCATGGACGGGAAGTGATGGGGAGTCGTCTCGTCGTGCCCGTGTAGCTCCGCGTGCAAGGCTCCGGTTGTGCTCTCCCAGAGACGACAGACCATATCGTCGGCGACGCTGGCGATGAGCTGTCCATCAGGCGAAGCAGCGACGCGTCGAATCCACTTCGCATGCGCGTCAACCACTCGGACCTGCGAGCCTGTCGACAGATCCCACCAGATGAGCCGCCCGTCATACCCGCCCGAAACCAGAGACCCGCCGGCAACCGCCAGCCCGGTCACATAACTCGAATGCGCTCCCAGTTCGCGAGGTTCGGGCCGGTCGCTTCCAAGGTCGACGGCATGGACGCGGAAGTCGGACCCTCCGAAATAGAGCACCGATGTGCCCGTTCGTCGCGCGGCGGCGAAGACAATCTCCGGCCGGGCCAGTTGCTTGACGACCTTGACCTTGTCGGCACCGGGCGCATTCATTGGCATCCTCTGGCACTCAGTACCAAAGTTGAAGTGGAACCGCAGACGGAAATCCAGAGCAACCAGGGAAAACACAAAGGACAAGAAATCGGTATTATTTATCTTTAATTAAACAACTAAACATAGTCCCACCTGGTCCCAGCATCCCCCTGGGCCCGCCTACTTTCGTGTCCTCCGTCTTTTCGTCGCTCTTCCTGAACGTATGGATCAGGCGAGGACAGCGGTCACGGGCTCGGTGCCGGCGTCGGTGAGCGGCACGGGGCGCGAGCCGACCATGTATTGCTTTTCGTGGTCGATGCCGAGGGCCTGGTAGATGGTGGCGAACAGCTCGGCGGGTCCGATCTGGCCATCCACCACGGAACGGCCGTTGGCGTCGGTCTTGCCGTACACGGCGCCTCCCTTGACACCGGCTCCCGAAAGCGTGGCGCTCCAGGCGCTGGCAAAGTGGTCACGGCCGAGGCTGGGATTGATCTCCGGGGTTCGGCCGAACTCGGCGAGGGTGATGACCAGGGTATCCTGCAAAAGTCCTCGCTCGGCCAGGTCGTCGAGAAGCGTCGCCATGACGTGGTCAAGTTCGGGGACCATTTCCTGATGGGTCTCAAAGTTCTGTCCGTGGCTGTCCCACCAGGCCCGGGCCACTCGGACGAACGGGACACCCGCCTCGATCAGCCGGCGGGCAACGAGCGCTTGTTCGCCGAACTGCGTCGGGCCATAGCGGTCGCGGACCACCTGGGGTTCGCGGTGGATGTCAAACAGCCCCTCGCTCGCCATCAGGCCGCGCACCCGTTCGTACGCGACATTGTGGCTCCCAAGGGCGCCAGAGAGAGTGCGATCACGTTCGAATCGGCGGCTCAGGAGGTCCCGCAGCTCTGCGCGTTGGTAATGGTCGATATCCTCAATCGTGTCGAGTTTCCGGAGGTTCGCGGGGACCATCTCGGTTGTTAGCGACATCGGAGCATACCGTTCGCCAAGGAATCCGGGCGTCCCGGGTGCCATGCCTCGTCCCTCGGTCGCCGAGTAGAACGTCACGTAGTCGGGAACGCGGCTATCAGCCTGCCCCAGTTCGTGGGCAAGGACGGCGCCCAGGTCCGGATATCGGACGCTAGGATCGTCGCGACGCCCCTGCATCATCAGCCGGGCTCCGCTGCCGTGATCGCCGATCTTTGTATTGAGAGATCGAATGATGCAGGTGCGATCCATCCGGGCCGCCATCTTCGGCATG
>DAIDJI010000366.1 GCA_027451455.1 Planctomycetales bacterium
ACGCAGGGACTCGACGTCGATCGCGGCGATCAGCGCCGCGGTGTACAGCTCCACCGAGCGCGGCGGAAAGTCGATGTCGCCGATCTCGGCCGCGAGCCGATCCCGCTCCTCGCGCAACGAATCGAGATCATTCCGGTGCCGCCGCTCCGACTCCTCGCGATCGCGGTGGAGATCGTCGATCGTCGCGCGGAGCCGATCGACCTCGGCCCCGATCGACTCGCGGTCCGAGGCGTGCCTGGCCTGTTCGGCCTCGTGGGCGCGGAGCGCCTCGGCGCGTTGCTCGGACTCTGCGCGGGCGGAATCCCGGTCGCCTCGTAGAGCCTCAACCTCGCCTTCGAGCGCCGATCGCCCCTCGATCGCCGTCGAAAGCTCGGTGGTGAGCCGATCCACCTCGGCTCGGAGCCGGCCCGACTCGTCCCGGACCGAGTCCCGATCGTCGCGAAGCGTATCGCGCTCGATGGTCAACTGATCGAGCCGACTCCGCATCTCCGTCCCCGCGCGATCGACCCACTTCCGATAGATCTTCGCCCGCTGGTACTTCTCTCGAAGCTTCGCGAGCTCGGCCGCCATCTGATCGCGCTCGGCCTGGATCGCTCCGAGATTCGCCCGGAGCCGCTCGACCTCCAGGTGGGATTCCTCGCCCTCACCGGCCGACGAGGGACTCTCCACAATGGTCCCGGCCGGCGCCTCCACCAGGAACGCCTGGCCACAGTGCTTGCAGGAGACAGACTTGCCGATGTACGACCGTCGGACGTTCAGTGTCGTCTGACAGCTCCGGCAAGCGACCGCAATCCGGTCCGACTCCGAACCGCCGACCGGCGCCCCGGATTCCGAGAATGCCTCCGATCCTTCCTCGGCCTGGAAGACCTGGGCACATTGCTTGCAACGAACAGATCGACCGGCGTAAATCCGCCGGATTTTTAGCCCGGCCGCGCACTGCGGACATCGAGCGACAAAATGAGTCGAGGATTCGCTCATCAGAATATCCTCAATATCGACCTACGCAAATCACGGCGTGAATGGGGCGAAGCCGGTGCGGCACGCGGAGAATGGTGCTTGACATGGATTCTGACCCGGGAAAGCTGAGAATTCAAGCGCGTGGGCGCGGGTCACCTCGATTCGGCGCAGCGATTGCCGACAGGCTCTCGCGTGGGGTCCCGGCCATCGATGGAGGATGCGGAGAATGGCTCCGGCCACCCTGGGGCGGCTCTTTGCCCATGTGGGGGCCCGTTTGATCGGAGGAGGACGCGATGGGATCCGAGCGTGAGAAGATGCTGGCGGGCGAACTTTACGACCCGTTCGACCCGGAGCTGGTCTCGGCGCGCGAGCGGGCGCGTGACCTCTGCTGGGAGCTGAACGCGACCCGAGACGCGGATGCGTCCCGCCGTCGCGTCCTCCTCGCCGAACTTTTCGGCACGGGAGGCGAGACGGTCTGGATGCAGCCGCCGTTCTTCTGCGATTACGGCGTGAACATTCATCTCGGCGAGCGCGTCTTTTTTAACTTCAACTGCGTGGTGCTCGATGTCTGCGAGGTTCGGATCGGCGACTTCACGCTGTTTGGGCCGGCGGTGCAGATCTACACGGCGACCCACCCGATGGACCCGGTTCTCCGCCGGTCCCAGGAATCGGGCCGGCCGATCGAGATCGGGTCGGACGTCTGGGTCGGCGGCGGCGCGATCCTCTGCCCTGGAGTTCGGATCGGCTCGCGATCGGTGATCGGCGCAGGGAGCGTGGTCACCCGAGAGATCCCCGAGGGCGTCTTCGCCGCCGGCAACCCCTGCCGCGTGATCCGCCCGATCGACGGCGTGGGACCGGTCGCCTAGCGAGGCTTCGCGCGGGCGGCTATCTCGAGGACGCGGTGGGCTTTTCCCAGGCGCGATGCGAGGCGCGCTGAAGCGGGTTGGTCCCGTCGGGCATCCGGTCGCCGTGGACCTGCCAGAAGAAGACGCCGCGGAAGCCCTTTTTCATGGCCCAATCCGTCTTGAGCGCGACCGACTGCGCATCGTCGTAGCCGATCACGGCCGGGTCCTTCTTCGAGATCAGCCAGGGGGTCTTCGTCTCGTCGTCCCATTGTCGAACCCAGTTCGGGTCCTTCTCCAGCCGGGAGATCCGGACGTAATCGCCGCCGGGTGCGTGCTTCTTCGGCGTTTGCTTCGTCGAGGCGTAGGGCTCGGCGACCGCGAAGCCCCGCCCATAGAGCGGGATGCCAACGGCCAGCCGGTCCGCGGGGAGGCCGCGATCGTGGAGCAGGTAGTCCATCGTCGCCTCGATCGAGATCGGCCGGCCCCGACGCTTCGATGAGGCGAACAGCGGGGCGTTGTGACCGGCGACGTCCGACCAGTCGCCGGCGAAGTCGTAGGTCATCACGTTGATCCAGTCCATCGTCTCGAGCAGGAAATCCGTGTCGAGCCACTTCAGGGTGCCGGGGTTGGCCGACGCCGCCATCGTGACGGGCATCTGACGCCCCTTGCGACGGCCTAGGTCGTCGAGGGCCTTGCGGAACCGGCGGGTCAGCCGCTCGAAACCGAGGACCTCGTCCTTCGTGTCGGGATATTCCCAGTCGAGGTCGATTCCGTCGTAGTCGAATTGGTCGATGATTTCCATGACGGAGTGGAAGTATCGGTTCTCGGCCTCGGGATGGGCGACGATCGCGGCGAATTGCTCGTCCCAACCCCATCCGCCGAGCGAGATCAGCACCTTGACGCCGGCCTTGTGGGCCTGGGCGGTGAGGTCGCGGCTGGGGACGTACCGGGCCTTTTCCAGGCGGCCATCGCGGTCGGCGTCGAGGAAAGCGTGGCAGATGTGGGTATAGAGGGAAAAGTCGATCTCGCGGGGCTCTCGGAAGAGGTAGCCGACGAACACCTTTTTGGGTGTGGCTTCTGGTCCCGCGGCGGTCGAGGCGGAGGGAGCGAGGAGTCCGGCGGCCATCGTGAGGGCGGCAAGGGCGCGGCTCGTTCGGGATGGGGTGGTCATCGGGGAGTCTCCGGATGGTTCTGGGGTTCCGGAATGGGGTCATGCCCAGCCAGTCCGGCGCCGACCTTGCCGTGGATCTGCCCGGTGATGTCATCGAGCACTCGATGGATCTCGGCGCCGTCGCCGGCATCGCGGGAGCGGGCTTTTTCCATCATCTTGCCCCAGGCGAGGAGGTCGGCGGTGCTGACCCGACGGAGATCGTAATCCCTCGCCCATTCCGCCGCGATGATCCGGCCGATTTGATTCAGCCGGGTCCAGAGCCGGTCACGTTCGGTCTCGGATCGGACCTCGGCGACCAGCGATCGGGCGCGGTCGGTCCAGCCTCGGGCGAGGCGGGTGCCTTCGTAGAAGGTTTGGATCCATCCCCAGTAGCCTTCCCAGGTCTGGTGGCCGCGGGCGGCCTGATGGCGCGCGAACGCGGGCCGGAAGTCGTCGGGACTCGGCTCGTACCACGAGGGCCGAGGCGCCGGCAGGGCGTTCGGACCGGCCCGAGACGACGGGGGCGGGTTTAACGCCGGCGCGGGAACGGGCCGGGTGAAGAGAGCGAGGATGAGCGTGAATACGGGGCGGACGAAACGTCCCAAGGCGAATCCCTCCTGGGTGGATGCGACCGGCGCCGAACCGGTCCGAGCTTGTGGATCACCAACTTCCCGAGGCGCCGGGTCGGCTAACCGGCGCGTCCCGCGATGGCGGCGACCGCCTTGTGAGCGGCCGAGCGGACCTCGGGCTCGTCGGCATTCTCCAGTTCGCGGAGCCGGGGCAGGGCCGGCATTGCCTCGGCTCCGAACCGCGCGAGGGATTCGATCGCTGGGGCCGCGAACGGCGGCTGAGGGTCGCTGGCGAGGGCCTCCACGATGGCGGCGACGGCGAGGCCCGCATCCGGGCCGCCGGGAGCAATCCGGCCCAGGGCCCCGGTGACACTCGCCAGTTCCGGGCCTGATTGAACATCCGGCCGGCGGATCAGATCCATCAGAGCGGGGATGGCCGGAGCAGCCGATGGGCCGAAGTTTGCCAGGGAGCGCTCGGCGAAGACCCGCGCCGGGCCGTCGTCCGTACGAAGAAATGCCTCGAGAAAGGCCATCGCGACGGCGGCCTCGGCGGACCTCGGATCGATCCGGCCGATCGCGTCGGCGAGCAGACCGGCGCGGAGGAGATGTTTCTCCGACCGCGCGCGCTGAAAGGCCGAGGCCAGCGCCGGGATCGCCCGGCGGGCTGAGGCCCCGAAGGCGGTCAGCGACTGCGCGACCACGCGCTCGACCTCATCGATCGGGTCGTCGAGGGTCGCGATCAGGGCAGAGATGGCCTCGTCGGCGGCGGGAGTTCCGGGCGCCAGGGCACCCAGGGCCTGCGCCGCGTTGCGACGGAGCAGGATCCGCTCCTCGGCCGGGGTTGGTCGATAGGGCGCTTCCATGCTCAACGCCTGGGTGTCTCGAGGCGATGGACGGCTGGGCTCTCGATCGGCGGAGATCAGCGCCCGGGCAATCGCGGGGACGGCGGAGGCGGCCTTCGATCCGAAGCCGGTCAGTGCCTCGATGAGGTGTTCGCGGAGGGCGGCGGGAGTACCGGCCCGGTCGATGGCCGCGGCGAACGCCGGGATCACGGCCGTCGAAAGTTCGCCCGGGCGGATTCGGCCCAGGGCTGTCGCGCAGGCGTCGCGGACACCCGGGTCGGGGTCGTCCCGGCCTCGGCGAAGCAGGGCTGGAACGAGGGGCTCGACCCCGGCCCCGAAGCCCTGGATCGCCTGGGCTGCCGCGGCGCGGACGGTTGGCTCAGGGTCGTCGAGCGCTGGCCCGATCAGGGAGAGGAATCGTGGTGGGGTGAGGGCCTCGCGGCTGCGGAGGGCGCGTAGTCCCTCGGCTCGGACCAATGCGTTCGGGTCGCGAGTCGCTGCCAGCAGGGCTCCGACGATCGGCTCGACGGCCGCGAATCCCTCCATCGCCTCGACGGCCGCCAGCCGTCGAAATGAAGACGGCGAGGCGGCCAGCCGGATCAGGGCCTCGGCGATCGGCGGGTCGGCGATCGGTGGCGGGATCGGATTCCGCTCGGTTCGGCCAGCGATCTCGCGGATCGAACGGGCAACGACGAGCGCCGGGTCCTGAGAACTCCTCCGGGCTCGCCTGAAGTCTTCTGGCCGCGAGCCGTCCGGGACCGGGGGGCCAGGGTCGCGGAGGATCGCCAGCAGCCTGGGGATCGCGGCGCGGGCACCGTCGCGGAAATCTCCGAGCAACTGGGCGACGTGTCCGCGTAGCCAGGGGTCAGGCACGTCCAGCGTGGCGATGAGGGCCGCGAGGGACTCGGGCGGCCAGTTTGGCGGGTAGGCATCTCGCTGGCGGCTGAGAACTTCAAAATAGGCGGGACGGCACTCGGGCCGAGCCGCCGCCATCGCCCGGATCAGATTGGGGAGCATGGCGATGACGGCGTTCTCGAAAAGGAGGAGGCCGCGCGCGGCGGCGGTTCGGACGTTTTCTGAGGGGTCGTTCAGGGCCTCGATCAGGCGGTTTGGCGGCGGCTCGTGGGTTCGGTGGGCGATCGCGGCGAGGGCCTGCAAGGCCGCGGCTCGCATCCCCGGATCGGGTTCGGAGGACATCCGAGTCAGCTCCTCCTGGACGGACCCGAAGCCCATGGCGCCCGGCGAGCCGTGCCAGGCGTCCACGACCGAGGTCAGGGCATGCGAGGCGTGACCGCGGACCGCGAGATCGGGATCGCCGAAGAGTCGCATCAGGGCGAAGATCGCCTCGCGGACCTGGTCGGGTCCGGGGCCGGTCGTCCAGTGGCCCATGACGGCGACGCCCAGGTCCTCGGCCGCCTTGGAGCGGTTCGCCGGATCGTGGTCGGAGAGGGCCTCCATGAGCGCCGGCACGGCCAGCTCGGGGTCATGCGGGCCGAGGCCCCCCAGTTCCTCCAGCGCCTCCATCCGTCCGGCGGCATCCTCCGATTCGAGCCGACGGATCGCCGAGGCCGCCGGGTGGGC